>JAFOTA010000079.1 GCA_017421145.1 Treponema sp. | reverse complement strand
ACAAGTTCATGCTCTGAAAAATGCATTTCAGGAAGTCCTGTGTGCGGATCGGTGTTAGTGTTTCCCGGAAAATGCTTGAGGACAGCCGATATGCCGTTCGTCTGGTATGCCCTTACCGCCGCCATGCTGTTGAGATTGCGCTTGGATTGTTTCCGTATGAGCGTGTGTCAAGGAACTCCTTGTTTCCTTCATCTTCGCTTTCGCTGACCGGTGCAAGGTTCATGTCGAATCCGAGTGCGTGCATCTGCCTTGCCTGATATGAATACATTTCGTATGCTTGTCCGGGAGTGAGCTTTTTTGCGACCTGCCCGCTTGAAGGCAGCCTGCTCGTGACGTTCCTCAGCCTTGCGACATACCCGCCTTCCTGATCCACCGCAATGTACGGCCTGCATATTTTTTTTTCATCGCAGTAAGAAGCCACCGACGAAAGAAAATCCATGGTGTCCTCTGCGCTGTCCGATATGTTGTATCCGAACAAAATCGCTCCTCCGGGGACAAGCGGTACTTCGGACGAACCCGTATATTTGTCTATTTTACTTGAATTTTCAATGGGACGGTATCTTATGTTTCCGGGGATGTTCACTAAAAAAATCTGCGAAATCCTTTGCTCAGGGGGAAGTGAAAAAAGGTAGCATTCGATTGCCGCGTCAATTTTTTTGTCCTCCAGCTGATCCGAGCATAATCCGGGATACAAAAGCCTGCTCTCCGCGGTGCCAAAAGTCATGGGAATCTGCAGTATCAGCGAAAACAAAACCGCATGGAAAATCTTCATGGATTGAGTATAAAAAATCTTTCGGATTTTTTCAACTTGCGGTCAGAACGGAGGCTTTGATATGAAATTCATTTTTTCTTTTGTGACGGGATGCTCGAATGTAAGCTTTGATGAATGGAGAAGGAGCCTTTCGCCTTTTTCGCATTTTCCGTAAAGAGTGTCGCCTATTATCGGAACCGAAAAACCATGTGGATCTGCCGCCGCAAGCCTGAGCTGGTGAGTCCTTCCTGTGTGCGGAATGAATTTTACCCTGGTTGCAAAACGCCGGCTTTTGTCAGGTGCGGTATATGATTCCACGTCGAGTATTTCCCATTGCGTTACGGCTTTTTTACCGTAGGTTTCATCCCACATCTGGTGCGGCCTGTTGTCAAGGTCAACCCTGAAATAAAGCTCCATCTGTCCTTCTTTCGGAATGCCGGCTTTAGGAAGTATCCCGTCGAGCAGCGCCTCATATTCTTTTTCCACACTGCCGTCCTGAAACTGCATGCTCAGGTTCCTGTGAGCTTCTTTTGTAAGCGCAAGCACAAGAAGACCGCTTGTTTCCATGTCGAGCCTGTGTACGGAGGGCTGTTCAATGCATCCGGGAAAAAGTTTTTTCAATCTTTCCGTAACGCAGTCTTTTACCGTTTTTCCTGGAATTGAAAGAAGTCCGCTCTGCTTGTTTACCACGACTATCGAATCATCCCGGTAAAGGATTTCAAGACCGAGCATGCCGGGAAGAACGATCGCGCACCTTGAATCACAGGGAGGAACGGCTTCATGTTTTTGCATCCCGTCATTTTCAGGGTCATAGATGATTTCTGCCATGCTGAGCGGTACGAGCGAATTTTTTGCTGCAAAATCAAGAAGCTTGGGACCGCAGCATTCTCCTGTTCCCGTCGGCGGAAGAGCAATTTTTTTTTCGTCGCACATTTCCCTGAGCGTTATTTTTTTTCCTGTGAAAGTATGGAAAGAGTAGAGGGCATGGAATTTTATGAGCGATTTTGTCGTAAGCTCCGTGCGTTCCTTTGAAAGCCTTTTGATTTCTTCAACGTCACTTTTCGGAAGCGCATCTATTTTTGCAGTAAGCGCGTGGATTTTTCCGTCGTTTTCATAAAGCGCGTCCTGAATCTCTTTTGAAGATACTATTGAAGGAGCGTAGAATATTCCTGCGTGATTTTCTTTCGGCTCAAGATACCTGCTGTTTCCCGAAACCGTCCTGACAATGATTTTTGAACCTTGGCCGTCAATGCATGTGAGTGCACCGAGCATTACCGGAGGATTCTGCCTTTCCCGGCTGATCTGGCCCTCGTGCTTTATTTCAAGCATGCCGCACCTGATTTCCTCAATCATTTTTTCGCAGCATTCTAGTGCTTCTTTTTCTGGAAACGGAGGAAACATGGAATCTGCCGTTTATTCGGAAGGGCTTTCTTTCGGATGGGTTTCAAACCATGTGTCCCAGGCTTCGTTCACTTTCGCGCAGTAGGATGCCTTTTCTTCGTCGCTCATGAAAGCAGCGTTGAATCCGTTGAGGATGATCCGCTTTATGTCCTTGAGCTTCAGACCCATCTTGCTGTAGACGTTCCAATATTCGTCGATCAGGCTTACCTTGAAGAAAGTAGGGTCGTCGGTGTTCAATGTTACGTTGCATCCGGCTTTGTAAAGTTTTTTGAAGGGATGATCCTTTATCCTTGAAACGTAATGCTTTGTGAAAACGTTGCTTGTCGGGCTTACTTCAAGAGGAAACTTTGTCTGTGAAAGCTCCTGCATGAAAGGTTCGTCGTATGCAGCGGAAATTCCGTGTCCTATGCGCTCAGCGTCAAGAAGGTTGATGCAGTCTTTCATTGACCAGCTGTCTACCGTTTCGCCTGCATGTGCCACCCTGTGAAGCCCGGCTTTTTTTGCTTCCTGGAAAACTTCCGCATAATCCCTTGCAGGTCCCTTTGCTTCGTCACCGCCGAGTCCTATTCCGATTATGTCAGGGTTGTTTTCTTTAAGCACCAGCTCAAGATTGTGCCTTGCGTTTTCAAGTCCGAAAGAGCGGCTCACGTCAACGATGATTTTGACAGTTGCACCGTATTTTTCTTTTGCCCGGATGATCGCCTTTGACATTCTCTGGGTCAGGTCGTGGAAATCAAAGCCGTTTTTTAAGAGTGAAGTGGGGGCGAAAAAAGTTTCGACGTATACTATGTTGTTTTCGTACAGGTATTTTCCGAAGTCGCTGAAATAGTATTCGCAGTCATCAGGATTTACGAAGTAGTTCTGGATTTTTATGAACGATGCCAGGAATCCGGGTAAGTCGGAATATGCCCATAGTGATTCAAGCTCCTGTTCCGGCATTTCTTCGCCGAATTTGCTCTTGTACAGCTTTCTGATGGTGTCATTGCTTATGACAGCCTCTCCATGGAGATGTAATTCAGCTTTCGGTACGGTCTTTAATAAACTGTAAAAATCCTGTTTGTTCATAAAATACTTCCACTATTTCACATTATCGGCACAAAACCTATAATTCTTGACGCTTTACTCATTGAAAAAAAAGGCTTATTGAAGTATCATTAAATACAACACAACAAAAGGATGCCTGCTGCATGACGGCCGGGCTTCCGAAAGGATTTTCTTATGTCCAAAAGAGTTTATGCCGGTAACCTGAGTTACATCACGACGGAAGAGACGCTCCAGAGGGAGTTTTCAAAATTCGGGACGCTTGTTTCAGTTTCGCTTATAATTGACCGCGACACGCAGCAGTCCAAGGGATTCGGATTCATCGAATTCGAAAATGATTCCGACGCTGATTCGGCAATTGCAGCCATGAGCGGAAAAGAATTGGACGGAAGGCGCATCAGGGTGAATTTTGCCGAGGAGAAGGTTGAAAGAAAGCCTAGGAACGCTGATTCAGAAAGGGGCGGCAGTTTCAGGTCAGGCGGTGAAAGAAGGGGAAGAAACCCAAGACGCGAGCCACGCCGTTTCAACAGGGACGAGTTTTAAAATCTTCCGGTTGCGGCCGATATTTGAATCATGGACTTTCTTCCTGACCAATTTTTAGACTATATCAGGCCGGACGCTGACAGGGCGGACATAATACAGGGATTTCTGCATGATCACGGCATACAATCCCACAAGATCGTCATGGACGGGAAAAATCACATACTCGTTCAGTTTGACGGTCGCTTTTACAATTCCTCATTTAAAATCAAAACGGTCATCGCACACTATGACAGGGTTGAAGGAAGCCCCGGTGCAAACGACAATTCAGCCGCTGACTGGATGATCATGAACTGGGCTTTGGAACTGGCCGGAATGCGGACTTTCCATAACGTGCGCATTTTGTTCACCGACGGCGAGGAGCTTGGTTGGAATACCGGAGTGAGCGGTCAGGGTGCGTTCGGCATAGCGTCGGTTTTCAAGAGGCTTGGAATCACCGGTGATGATATTTTTGTTTTCGATGCATGCGGGCGCGGTGACGTGGCGGTTTTGTCAAAGACTGTCCTTCCTCCCAAGGCACCCAGAAAATTTGCGCTTTCTTTTTCGGATCTTTTCGGACGTGCACAGGATCTTTTGAGAAGGTCATGTCCGGGCAGATGGATGACACTTCCGGTTCCGTACAGCGACAACGCTTCTTTCCTTGCATGCGGAATTCCTGCCGTGGCTCTGACCATGCTGCCTTCCGATGAAGCTTCTTTGTATGCAAAAGAGCTTATGAACGACGGAAATCTTGAGCCTGCCGTTATGAACAGGGAATCCACGAAAGCCGAACGCATGAAGAATCCTGGTGCGGACGCCTACTACAAGTCCAAGATGCCGCTCACATGGAGGCTTTTCCATTCAGAAAACGACAATGCCGGATCCCTTACTCCTGAAAGCTTCAGGATCATGGCGAACATACTCCATAACCTTGCGCAGATGAGGACTCCTTTTTTTTGATGATTCGTATATGTAAATTATTGTAACGCGCGTCTAATTCTGCTAAACTGTGCATACTATGATAGTAATGAAATTCGGCGGTAGTTCAGTTGCCAATGCAGAACGCATCCGTCATGTCGCGACAATAATCCAGGCTTATAAAGAAAGCCGACCTGTTGTGGTTCTCAGTGCCATGGGCGATACCACTGACCATCTGCTTGAAGCCGCTGATATTGCGGTAAAGGGAACCGTTGATATCTCGAAAGTTGAAAAGCTCCATAAAGATACGGCCGTTGCCCTGAATATCGAAGTTCCTTCAATCGACGGGCTTTTGACGGAGCTTAAGACCCTTCTCACCGGAATCTCCATGCTTAAGGAGCTTACGAAGCGCACCAGGGATTATCTTGTGTCTTTCGGAGAACGCATGTCCGTCAGGATGATGGCAGCATATCTTGAGCAGCAGGGAACGGAAGCAAAATTCTACGATGCATGGGACGTCGGAATGGTGAGCGATTCCCACTACATGGCAGCCGAGCTTTTGGATGAAGTCTGGGAAAACATTCCGGCAAAGCTCAACGGATATAAAATCGGAAAAGAAAACGCAATACCGATAGTCACTGGATTCATTGCAAAGGACAGAAACGGTACCATAACCACTTTGGGACGCGGCGGTTCAGATTTGAGCGCAACCATGATAGGTGCTGCAATGGGAGCCGAAGAAATACAGACATGGAAGGACGTAGACGGAATCATGACCACGGATCCGCGTGTTGTTGCCGATGCACGCCCGGTTCCGGAAGTCACTTATGAGGAAGCGCAGGAGCTTGCAATGTTCGGAGCGCAGGTGCTTCATCCTAGAAGCATGACCCCATGCCGCAAGACAGGCACTCCGGTACGCGTCAAGAATTCATACAACATAAAAAGCCCGGGAACCATCATCGTTGAAAAGCATACGGCCGCACGTCCGATGGTAACTGCGATAACAAGCATCAAAAACGTCACCCTCATCGACATTCAGTCAAGCCGCATGCTCGGAGCCTCTGGATTCCTTGCGCACATATTCAACCAGTTCCTGAAATGGGAAGTCAGCATAGACGTGATCGCGACTTCTGAAGTTTCCGTGAGCCTCACCGTAAACACGAAAAAAGATTTGAGCGGCCTCATGGAAGATTTGAGAAGGGTTGCGGAAGTCCATGCAAACGACGGAAAGGCCATAGTAACGATAATCTGCGACGTAACAAGATCCAGCTCCATACTTGCATCTGCTTTTGCGGCGCTTGCATCTGAGGGTATAAACGCCCAGATGATCAGCCAGGGAGCAAGCAAGGTCAACATCAGCATGCTCGTTGAAAACAGCGACGTTGATTCAGCCGTTCAGATTCTCCACAAAGCATTGTTCAAAGAGGTGTAAAAATGAAAATAGCATTGGTCGGATACGGAAAGATGGGGCACATGATCGAGCAGTCCGCGCTGAATTTCGGTCATGAGGTAACTGCTACCATAGATTCTTTTGCCCCTGACGCAAGCGTCAAGATAAATGCCGGTGACGGAGACGCTCTTGCACGTGCCGTAAAAGAAAGCGGTGCCGAGGGAATCATCGAGTTTACTTCCCCTGCATCGGTCATAGGAAACATAAAGGCCCTTCTTCCGCTCAAGCTTCCGCTCGTGGTAGGATCAACCGGCTGGAACGACAAGATGGATGAGATCAGGGAATTTGCTTCTTCATGCGGAGGAACGGTCATGCACAGCGCGAATTTTTCGATCGGCGTGAACATGTTCTACAAGATTGTCGAGGAAGCCGCAAAGCTTGTGAATGCCTTCGATGAATATGATGCCGCGGTCTGGGAAATGCACCACAATCAGAAAGCCGACAGTCCGTCAGGAACAGCGATCGACGTGGCGCGCCGCCTTATGTCAGGAATGAAGCGCAAGACTGAGATAGTCACCGATGCTTTCAAGACAAGGCCGGAAAAAAATCAGCTGCACGTTTCGTCAACAAGATGCGGAACCGTTCCTGGAACACATACCGTATACTTTGACAGCACCGCCGACACCATAGAGCTTACGCACACAGCAAGAAGCCGCCTTGGTTTTGCAAACGGAGCCGTCCATGCGCTTGAAAACCTAAAGTCCATGCTGGATTCAGGAAAGCTTGAAAAAGGAAAGCTCTACGGCATGAACGACGTTTTCCCGGGCATGTTCTGATCCGTACTGCATTTTAAGAAAGCTCTAAAAACTCCATTTTCCGGGGCTGCGTATATAATCAAAACGGCCCTTTCTACCGATAATCAAGGCATGAAAGGGTCTTTTTCATTTAAGAAAGCTTTTAAAAATTTTTTATTGACCGCTCTCCTTCTTGCGCCATGCACCGCCGTCTCAGCCGTTGAATACAAGGTTGAAAAAGGCGACACCCTCTACGGGATAAGCAAGCGCTACGGTGTTTCCGTCGATAAAATCTGCGATGCAAACGGAATGGAATTGAATTCCGTGCTGAAGATAGGGCAGGTTCTGGAAATCCCGTCAAAGGATTCTGAACCGGTCCAGAAAAGCAGCGTCAAAAAATACGAGACCTATAAAATCAAAAAAGGCGACACGCTCTACCGTCTTGCGCTCGATTATGACCTGAGCGTGAACCAGCTTTTGAACTACAATTCTCTCGATGCGTCCGTTGCCCTTCAGATCGGTCAGGAAATAAGGATTCCGCTGACTGAAAGCGAAAAAGATCTTGCGTCGCTCCCGAACCTCACTGAAAAGGATCCGAGAAATTACGGTGAAAAAAAAGGCGATCCATCGCTCCAGTGGCCGGTTAAAAACCCGGACGTAACCTACATGATCGGAAAGGTCGGCGGTGTCCAGCTTTCGGCAAAGAAAAATGAATCCGTGACTGCAATACACGGCGGCGCTGTTCTCTATGTCGGAAATTACCGGGGATACGGAAACGTGGTTATAATCGTTACGGATGACGGAATAAAATACATCTATGCAGGGCTTGATTCGATACGCGTCAAAAAAGGAGATTTCGTTTCTTTCGGTGATTCCATCGGAAGCGCAGGAACGGACAGCATAAAGGGCACTTCGATGATTTCGCTCATCGTATATCAGAAGACGACACCTGTTGATCCTGCAAAGGCACCGCGCGGATAATATGGCTGAAATCTCCGTTGCAATTTATGCAGGCTCCTATGTTCCTTCCCTGATTGAAAAATCCGTCATGTCGGCTGTAGACCAGAGCCTGAAATCAATGGAAATAATCCTTGTGGATGATTGCCGCACGAATGCAGAAAGCAAGAGCCTCAAATCTACTTTCAAAAGATTGCTGAAATCATGTGAGCTTCCTTATGGAAAAAGCCTCAGGCTGTTGAGCATGGGACGCACTGCAGGAATAACCGATGCACTCAGATCTGCCGTTCAGGATTCATCCTCAAAATATTTTTCCGTGCTGATTATGGGGGACGTTTTTTATTCACGCACATCCCTTTCAGACCTTCTTGAGCTTTCCTCAAAAAATGCATCCGAAGATTCTGCCGAAATTGATGTCGTGCAGGGGAGCGTCATCGCAGACAAAAAAGACCCGGAGATTCTGAAAATAGATGAAAAAGCATACGACATAATAGAAAAAAACTTGCCGGGTGAATTCGAATTTGAAAATCCGGAAGATCTTATGAAAGAATATTTTCTCTCCGGTAAATATGCCGTGTGCATTCAGGGAAAGCTTTTCCTGCGGTCTACGCTTGAAGATTCACTTTCCAGGATGCCCATGTCCGAATGTTTCTGCGCGTTCGAATACATGTGGATGTATTTTTTGCTCCGAAAATCTCATGTCCTTGTTTCATCCACGAAAAAAGTCTGCGTAAGGTACATGGATTCAAGCCCTGATTCCGGCGATTTCAAGATAGACTCTCCGGGAAGATGGTCAAAAATATGCTCCGCGTCTTCTGCATTCACCGCAATCTTCTTCGATTTGGCTGACAATCCGACTGAGTCGGGCGAGCTTGGAGAATACTTCCGTTCCGTGATGAGCCGCTATGCCCTCAGCAACGTAAAGAGCATCGAACGCGTGGATCCCACCATAAGAACTGTAGCAGAAGCCATACTTCAGGAATCCTGGGGTGAGGAACTGATTGCAAAATGCAGGCTCTTCCTTTCCGGGGCGCAATATTGACATGTTTTTGTCATTTTTGTAAAATCATTGAAAATCGGTTATTTTTTTTCAAGGAGCTCCCAATGTCAGGACATAGTAAATGGGCAACCATAAAACATGCTAAAGGTATTGCTGATGCAAAGCGCGGCAAGCTGTTTACAAAATTCATCAAGGAAATTTCTATCGCTGCAAAGATGGGCGGTGGAGACCCGGATTCAAACCCAAGACTTCGTACAGCCATTCTTAAGGCTCGTGCTTCAAACATGCCTAAGGACAATATTGAGCGTGCTATCAAGAAGGGAACTGGTGAAGACGGTGCAGCTCAGTATGAAGAGCTTGTTTATGAAGGATACGCACCGGGCGGAGTTGCAGTTCTGGTTGAAGTTCTTACGGACAACAAGAACCGCGCAGCTTCAAACGTAAGGAACATTTTCGGAAAGAACGGAGGAAACCTCGGAACTTCAGGTTCTGTAAGCCGCATGTTCGACCGCAAGGGCGTCATTGAATATGATTCTGAAAAGGTCAACGAAGACGAGCTTACGGAAGTTGCAATCGAAGCCGAAGCAGACGACGTAGTGAACGAAGACGGAGTGATCACGGTTACGACCGATCCTTCAAATTTCGACAAAGTGCTTGAAGCTCTCCAGAACAAGGAGTATGAATCATTGTCTGCAGCAGTCAGCATGGTTCCTCAGGCATACACAGCCGTTGATATGGATACAGCAAAGAAAGTAGCCAAGCTTTTGAACAAGCTCGAAGAAGACGATGACGTTCAGAACGTTTGGTCAACAGTCGAATATCCTGATGATTTCGACCCTGATGCTGAGTAATAGGACTGACCGGAAATTTCAGTTTTCGGACCGGTCTGACATTCATCCGCCTGTTTTTGACGCTTGAATGTCATCAAGGGGCGTCTGTAATTTTCCATAAATTGCAGGCGCTTTTTTTATGCAGTGAAAATATGGGTGAACGGGGCTTTGCAATGCAGAAAAAACGTCGTGTTTTGGGTATAGATCCCGGATTGGCGAATACTGGATTCGGAATCGTTGATTTTTACAACGGAACCATTCGCCTTGTGAGCTACGGAGTTATAGAAACTTCATGTGACGAAGACCATGGTGTAAGGCTCCTTGCCATCTACAACAGGCTGCTTGCGGTCATCGACGAATTCCGCCCTGATGAAGCCGAAATGGAAACTCTGTATTTTTCAAGGAACGCTTCGAGTGCGCTTGCAGTTGCAGAAGCAAAAGGCGTGATCACTCTCTGTCTTGCACAGCAGGGGATACCGCTTTTCATGTATACTCCGAACAAGATAAAATCGACCGTGACGGGGACTGCATCTGCTGACAAAGAAACCGTGGAGCAGTATGTAAAAATCCTCCTGAACATGAAGGTTGCGCCAAGCCCTGATCATGCTGCCGATGCGCTTGCGGGTGCCATAACCCATATCCACAGTACGGTCTGATTTTTATAGGAAGGTTTTATGTTCAACAGTCTGCAAGGAACGGTAACCGGAAAATTTCCTCAAAGATTATTTTTGCAAACCGGCGGCATTGAATGGGATATCTCCATACCTGATTCATCATTGGAAAAAATTCCACCGGCAGGAAGTGAGTGCAGGGTATATACATGGCTCCAGCATACGGATGCTCTCATGAACATATACGGATTTTCCAGCGAGAATGAACGTGCGCTTTTTTTGACCTTCTCAAAGTTGACGGCATAGGTCCGAAAGGCGCCCTTAAAATCATGAGCAATATTTCCTCTTCAGATCTGGCGCATGTCCTTGATTCAGGCGACCTTGAGAAGCTTCAGAAAGTTCCGGGCGTGGGAAAAAAGACGGCCGCCAAAATGCTTTTGCAGCTCAAAGGAAAACTCAGCCTTTCCGAATCTGGTTTGCCCTCTTCAAATTCACGTGCGGAGCTTCCGTATTCCGACGTAATAAAAGCATTGTCAGAAATGGGCTATGACAGAAAAAACTGCGAGTCTGCCGTTTGTGCCGTTTCGGAAAAAATGGATTCGGATCCTGATTTTGCATCGAAGACACAAAGTGAAAAAGAAGATGCTGTGTTCAGGGCAGCTCTTGTGGAGATGGCAAGATGAACAGGAGCGTGAATCATAAATCCCGGTATGACAGGCCGAAAAGTCCCGCTGATGATGAACTTGACGATATGAACATTGCGGCACAGCTTGCAGAGCAGGCTTCAAAAAACGTTGCAAAGGAAAGTGCCGGACGCACGAAAATAATCCTTGCATCCCAGGCGGTGGATTCGGCTTTCATACATTCAGGCGAAAAATCAGATGAAGACGTACAGGAAAACAAGCTCAGGCCTCTTTCTCTCAAAGAATTCCAGGGACAGAGCGCAATAAAGGAAAACCTGGGAATTTTCATAGATGCTGCACGCTCAAGGGGTGAAGCTCTTGACCATCTTTTTTTGATCGGCCCGCCGGGTTTGGGAAAAACGACGCTTGCACAAATCACGGCGAATGAGCTTGGTGCAGATTTCAAAGTCACTTCCGCACCAGCCATGGACAAGCCCAAGGATTTGGCCGGCATACTTTCGACCATTACGCCGCGCACTGTTTTTTTCATAGACGAAATCCACAGGCTTAAACCGGCAATCGAAGAAATGCTTTATATAGCAATGGAAGATTTTTCACTGGACTGGGTCATAGGTCAGGGAGCGGCCGCCCGTACAGTAAGGATTCCCATACCTCATTTTACGCTTGTAGGTGCCACGACAAAAGCAGGGACAGTTTCTTCTCCGCTCATAAGCCGTTTCGGAATCATACAGAGGCTCCAGTTCTATACACAGGAAGAGCTTTCGCAGATCATACACCGTTCTGCAGCGATACTGGGAGTTACGGTTGAAAAAGAAGCCGGAATGCTCATGGCCTCATGTTCAAGGGGAACTCCGCGAGTGGCAAACAGGGTGCTCCGCCGCATGAGGGATTTTGCGCAGGTTGCAGGATCAGCTTCGATAACCGTCGATATAGTCAAGGACGGATTGGAGCGTCTTGGCATAGACAGCCTTGGACTTGAACATTATGACAGGGAAATCCTGCTTTCGATCATAAACAATTTCAAAGGCGGTCCGGTCGGTGCGGAAACGCTTGCAATATCAATCGGCGAATCAATCGATACGCTGGAAGATTATTATGAGCCGTATCTGATTCAGTGCGGACTTTTGCAGAGAACTGCACGCGGAAGGATCGTAACGGAAAAAGCATACAGACATTTAGGTTTGACACCAAGGAAAATAGACGAAGATGAAAACCAGCGACTTTTATTTTGATTTGCCGGAAGAACTCATTGCACAAAAACCTTCCGGAGAAAGAGGCAACGACAGGCTCATGCTGCTCGGACGAAAATCAGGCGAAGTGAGCAATCACCTTATGGAAGAACTTCCCGACCTTGTTGAAGAAGGAACCCTCATGGTGTTCAACAACAGCAAAGTCAGAAGAAGCCGTTGCTACGGAATAAAAACTACAAGCGGACGCGAACAGGAATTCATGTTCCTGAATCAGACAGGACCGGAAGGCGACACATGGAACACCATGGTAAAAGGAGCGAAGAAGGTCAAAAGCGGAAACACATACAGGTTTTCCGACGGATCCGAGGGAACGATCATTGAAAATCCCGCTGATGAAGGCACTGAGTTCCGCACGATAAAATTTCCGTTCAGGGTTACGGAAGACTGGTTCGAACGGGTGGGGCACATTCCTCTTCCACCGTACATCAGGCGTGAAGATGACGACACGGATTCCGAACGCTACCAGACGATTTATGCAAAGGAAATCGGTAGCGCCGCTTGTCCGACTGCCGGACTTCATTTTACGGAGCCTGTGCTCAAAAAGCTTTCCGACAAGGGAATCGATCTGGAATGGATTACGCTTCATGTCGGCCTGGGAACTTTTCTTCCGGTGCGTGCAGAAAACATCGAGGACCACAAGATGCATGAAGAAATCTACACCGTCCCGTATGATGTCGCTGAAAAAATAAACAGGGCAAAAAAAGAGGGAAGGCCTGTGCTTGCCGTCGGGACCACATCCGTGAGGACACTTGAAAGCGCGGCGGATGAAAACGGAATTGTTTCAGGCGGAACCGGACGCACGCATATTTTCATGTACCCGGGCTACAAGTTCAAGGTCGTAGATCAGATGTTCACGAATTTCCATACTCCCGAATCCACGCTGATTATGCTCGTCTCGGCATTTTCAACGAGGGAAAACATACTGAACGCATACGAAATCGCAGTCCGTGAAAAATACAGGTTTTTCTCATACGGCGATGCGATGCTAATAAAATAATCTGTGTCAAAAAACTAAGCAAGCTTTTCCAGAACTGATTTCAAGAGTGCCTTGAACTGCTGCTCGATTATCGGTTCTGACGAAGAGCTGAATTTTTCGGAGAAAATTTTCCCTGCGTTTGCTATGCATGAGTTTATGAGCCTTTCCTGCAGCGGAAGTTTTTGTCCGATAAGGTCGGAAATGAATCCGTACTTCAATCTTTTGTGGAATGATTTTTTTCTGTGCCGGAAAATTTCGTCATGATGGCTCAGCTCACCGATTCCAGAAAATGCAATGCTTATGTTATATATGTGGTCACGTTCGGTTTCAGCAAGAAAACAGAAGCCGGCGGTTTTCCCGGTAAGAAAATTTTCGCTTCCGAGCCTCTTGTAAAAAGAAATGTTCCAGTTGTTTATCGGTATGCGGATTTTTGTGAGAATTTCATTCTGCGAAAGAGCCTTGAACTCATAAGCCTTTACGATTTTCTTAGCCTCATTTGAGGATGCAATTTCAAATTTTGCGTCCAGTGCAAGAAGTGCAGCCCATGTGCTTCCCTTGTGTTCCGGTATGCAGATGTTCCCGCCGATCGTCGAAAGATTACGCATGGCATGGCTTCCAATTCCCTTTATTGAATCGCACAGTACCTGAGGAATCCTTGGATAGTTCAAAAGCTCGTTCAGGGTAACTGCCGAACCTATTTCGATGTAGCGCTCATGCCTTTCTATTGATTTCAGTTCCTGTATTTTTTTCAGGCTTATCGTAGTGTTGTGCTTA
Source organism: Treponema sp. (assembly GCA_017421145.1). The sequence continues at coordinate 5,933 of JAFOTA010000079.1, read as the reverse complement.
TGCGCTTTTGATTCTATATTTTCGATGTTCTCAATGTCGATGCTTTCTTCTTCATGATTTTCGTATGTTCCGCCGTTCGAAATATAAAAATCCTTGCAGCTTCCGATTGCGGCAAAAAGTTTTTGTATGGAAGACGGAAAAATGATTTTTTCATTTTCATCGTTTTCTTCTTCCGCTTGCATTTCTGAATCTACCGTTTGTTTAAGTGAGTCTGGAATCTGCGAAGGTTCGTTCTGCGGGCTTGCAAGAGGATTCTTCCGTGACTTGGAATAATTCAGCTCCTTTGCTTTTCGTGTGCTGTTGATTTCATATGCGTACATTATTCCATTGTACAGGGTCTCGCCGTCAGTGCAGCATGTATTGAGTCCGTTTATTGCATTGCGCACTTCTTCTTCCGAAGGCTTTCCGTTTTTTATAAGGTCGTATGCGGTGAAAAATTTTCCTGCATCGCAATATCCGCATAGATTTATTCCTGCTTTTTCGAATCCCCTTGCAATGTCTTTTGCTTCAGGATATGCCTTTTGGAAATAAGAAAGCGTCACGATTTCATCATCATCTTTTATTGATGCGAATGAAAGCTTGCATGAGGGAATAGGAACGTCGTTCAGAAGAATCATGCAGTTTCCGCAGAATCCTTTTGAGCATCCAAGTTTTACGCTTGTGCATCCGTTTTTGCGCAGGACGTTCTGGAGATTTTCAACGGAGGAAGATTCAATGTTTTTTTTGCCGTTTATGCTGTACCGTACAGTCAATTTTTTTCCTCCTTGATTTCCTGCTTTTTGTTTTCGTTTTCAGTCAGGAATATCAAATCATATTCATCCCTCTGCCTTTCAAGAATTTTGTAAATCGTGTCAATTTTCATCGGAAGCTCGGTTATCGGTTCTCCGACAATCTGTGAAATCGCCTGTGTTATTGCCGACGGAAGAATCTGGTATGGAAGCTCCCCGATCTGTGAAGAAGGTTTGTCAGACTCTATGAATTCAATGTTCACTTTGTCCGGCTTGTCTGTTTCGCCGTCGCTTATTCCCTTGAGTATTTTGTGGATTGCAAGTTTTATGCTGTTTTCTGCGGCTTCTTTGTTGCATATTTTTCCGCCGTCAATCAGCATGTTTATTTCCCTGATGTGCGGAATGAAAGTTTCCGTGTCCAGATGAATGTCAACGGTCGCAATTCCGAATGATTCTGTGAGAAATGGTCTTCCTTCAAACTTGGATGAGTTCCATTGCTTTTTTTGTCTTTCCGTAATCCTCTTCTGGATTATTATCGGAAATTTCTTTTTTTGAGAGCGGGCTTTTGAAAGAGCGTCACAGCATTTGTCAAGAAGTTCCATGGTCACGCTTATGTTTGAATTCACAACGTCGGGAATCAAAGGTTCCTCTGCAATCGTAAACGCCGTGTCAACGATTATGTTTCCTGAAGGAATTCCAAGCTGGGTTGAAATCTTGTTTTTTAAAATTTCAATCGATGTCCTTGAAGTCATGGGTGTGTGGACCGTAAGCTTCGTTTCGCTTTCCCAGATTATTTCCAATGAAGGATCGCTGTCCTTGTACATCTGGGATCCAAAATAGCAAGTGCCTTCAAATCCGCATGAAAGACCAATGCCCCTTTGCGGAAAATTTATCCTGTGTATTTTTCTCTGCCTGGTTTCTTTTTTTTCATCATCTTCTTTTACGAGCGGCGCAAGAATAGAAACGCCCTGGCTTTTGTCAAGTTCATGGTTGAGTTTGTATGAAAAATAGATTCTGGGAAATTTTGTCTTTTCGCAGATTTTGTCTATGTATTCGTTTTTTCTGTCCTGCAAAAAAATGAACGGCATGTGCGGAATCTGGGTGTCCGGCGAACTGAAATTTATTTTTCTTATTTCAGCCGGTGAAACGTTCAGCTTCTTGCTTATTTCGTTCATCTGATTTTCAATCGCAAAAAATGCCGCGGAATCAAGCATCTGGAGATTCAACGAAGATGCGCTCTCAAACGTTGCGAGTGCTTTTGCCGTTACCCTAAGATTAGGAACGACGTAGCATCCGTATGAAGCGATTGCAAGCCTATCGACAATTTCCTGTGCGAACGGATTGTAAAAACCTGCTTCCACTTCGATGTCGATGTCCATTGCAATTATTTTTCCGTCATCATCCGTCCCTGTTTTGTTGATGATTGAAATGGGCTGCATCGTGTCCATGAATCTTTTCTGCTCATAAGTGGAGTAGACGAGCTTCACCTTTTTTTTTGTGCAATAGGATGCTACTGCTGTTTGTGCCGCGATTATTGAATTGTACCAAACTGCATTCGATGAGCTGTTCGTGGATCTGGTCTTGTTGATTTTTATGTTTTCCGGCTTTATGTCAAGTACGTCCGAAACTGTCTGACGCATGTTACTGAGCCAAAGACTCTGGGCGTAGATTTCAGCTTCTATTTCTCCGTTGTTTTCCGTGCAGCTGCATATTGCTCCCGACGGCTCATGGAAATCCGAGGAATCCATTTTATAAGTCCACTTGTTTTCAATGACGTGCGGACAGAGTGCAAGAACCGCTTCAATTCCTTTCGGGGAACCTTTTTTTACTCTTCCGAAACATGCACCCGACTGGACTTTTCTTGTTGCCACGACCGAAAAATTGTCTGCATCCAATTCCTGAAAATTGAATTCATCGAATCCTGAAATCTGGAGTTCCTTTGTAATCTCCATTATGTCGTTCGGGTTTTTCGTGGAAATTTTCGTAGGCTTGTTGAAATTCTTGCTTCCCGGAAGATGCATTTCCTTGTAGATTACGCAGATGTTTTTTGCAAGCTCAATGACTTTTTTTTCATCAGGGCCTACGATCATTCCGAGCGGCTCGCCTTGATATGAAATCTCTTCCTGACAAAATACCGGAACAGGATTTTTTCCTTCAGGGCTTTCGATGAATTTTTTACCAGGAATGTTTTCTGCTGTGATCAGAGTGTAGCCTTCCGGCAGAATGTCAGATTGTATCGAGGAAAAAGAGCCTGAAAACGAACTTCTGATTATAGCTCCGTAAAGCATGTCAGGAAAGCTGTAGTCGCTGTAGAATTCAGTCTGATAAGAGAACCTTGATTTTTTCTTTGGAATCTTTTCGTATTCTGACTCTGCTTTTGTCCTAGGCATGATATTCCTTTCCAAGAGATTCCACTGTTTCAATGACGGTTTCTGTCATTTCTTCCGTCATGTCCGGCCACATCGGTAAGGTAATCGTTTCCGCATATTGCTTTGCTGCGTTCGGAAAGTTTGCTTCCCTAAAATCAGGGTAGAGATTTTTCCAGTATGTGAAATTGAAAATCGGTATGAAATGCACGCTGATTCCGATTCCGCGCTCCTGCAATTTTTTTGCGAATTCATCTCGCCCGCATTTAAGCTTCGTAAGATCAAGCCGCATCAGGTAAAGGTGCCATGAGTTTCCTTCTCCGTCCGGCGGAAGCTTTACAAAATCAAGCTTGGAAAAAGCTTCGTTATATTTTGCTGCATGCCTTTTTCTTTTTTCATCGAATTCTTCGGCACGTGAAAGCTGCACGCGTCCCAGTGCCGCAAGTATGTCAGGAAGATTGGCTTTATATCCGGGGGCCACTATGTCATAGATCCATGATGCTGCAGGAGATGTGTAGCGGTCCCATGTTGTCCTGTCCATTCCATGAAGCCTCATGACGGTCATGCGCCTTGCAATCTCCGGATCCTTTACGGTGACCATGCCTCCTTCGCCTGTCGTGATCGTTTTTGTGGCATAGAACGAAAATATTCCCGCATCTCCTATGGAACCGGCATATCCGAGCTTTGTCCTGCTTGGGAAAGAGTGCGCGCAATCTTCTATAACTTTCACGCCGTATTTTTTTGCAATCTTCATGATGGCTTCCATGTTGCATACGTTTCCTGCAATGTGGACCGGTACTATGGCAACGACATTTTTTCCTTCCGGGCTTTCCATTATTTTTTCAATGGATTCTGGATCTATCGAATACGTGTCTTTTTCTATGTCCGCAAAATAAACGTCAGCTCCGAGATGCCTTGCGCTTGCCGCCGTGGAAACGAAAGTGTAGGGTGTGGTTATTACGGCCTTTCCTTCTTTCACTCCGCATGCTTCCATTGCAAGTATCATTCCGCTCGTGTTGCTGTTTACTGCAAGGGCATATGGCACTCCGATTTTTTCCGCGAATTCTTTTTCGAATGCCGCAGCCTGTTTTCCTGTGGTAAGCCATCCGCTTCTTAAAACTTCAAGAACCGCATCTTCTTCTTCTTTTCCGATTGATGCCTTGAAAAATGGAACTTTTATTTCTGCGTTCATTTATAACACCGCCTTTGCCGTATTTTTTTGCGCGCCGCTTTTTTCCTGCCCGGCACAGAATTCGTCATAGCTTTTTACCGCATGCCTCAGAATCTCGGTGAGCTTTGCCTTGTTTCTGAAAAGCTCCTTGTTGTTTCCGTCAAACATGCAGATAGGTTTCAGTTTTTCCAGAAGCTCATCAAGGTTGAAATCCGCTTCAATGCTCGTAAGTTTAAGTACTTTCGGATACTTTGTTTTCTGAGGGTTTTCTTCTTTGAGCCAGAGAGGTTCGTACAATCGTTCACCCGGACGTGAGCCGATTATTTTTATTTCCATGTCCTTGTATGGTTCGAATCCTGAAAAACGTATGATCTGCTTTGCTATGTCGATTATTTTTACGGGTTCACCCATGTCAAGTAGGTATGACTGACCGTTTTCTCCCACGCCGCCTGTCTGAAGCACGAGAGAACATGCTTCTGGAATCGTCATGAAATATCTTTCCATCTTTTCGTCCGTTACAGTTACCGGGCCACCGTTCTGGATCTGATCCATGAAAACAGGGAGAAGGGAGCCTCTTGAACCGAGTACGTTGCCGAAACGCACGAACATGAAAGATTGGGAGCCGTTAGTTTTTTTTGCAGCCGCAAGAATCTGTTTTTCGCATATCATTTTGCTCGCACCGTAGACGGAAACAGGGGAAACCGCTTTGTCTGTGGAAATGAGAACAAAACGTCCGACACCGCTTTCTACGGCCGCATCAAGGAGATTCTGCGTTCCGAACACATTGTTTTCGATGACTGCAACCGGATTCTGCTCCATCATAGGTACGTGCTTGTATGCCGCACAGTGGAAGATTACGTCCGTCTTTGTCTTTGAAATTATGTAGCGCACGTATTCCCTGTCTTTCATGTCGCCGATTATAGGGACTACAGCGGCTTTTTCACCCACTCCTTCGTTCTGGAGTACGTTCAGTTCGCGGTAGATGTTGACGATTGAATTTTCTCCGTGGCCGAAAAGGTAGATTCTTTCAGCACCACCGGAAAGAAGCTGGCGTGCAAGTTCAGAACCGATGGAACCTCCTGCTCCTGTGATTAATACACGCTTGTTTCTTAGGTATGAAAGGCTTTCCTGAAGCGGAATGACTACCGGCGTGCGTCCGAGTATATCGAGAGGATTTATTTCCCTTGCCTGTACGAGATGTGCTTTTCCGTTTATCACCTGGCTTATTGACGGGAGGATCTTTATGTGAAAAAATCCGGATTCTTTCAGCGCTCCGTATATCTTCCTGATTCTTTCGACCGGTGCGGAAGGAATTGCGATTATGGCTTCATCAAGTCCGCTTGCGTTGAGTACCGGAGCCACGTTTTCGATCGGACCCAAAACCGGAATGCCGTCTATCTGCTTTCCGATAAGGTTTTCATCGTCATCAAGAAAAGCCGATGTCTTTCCGAAAATCTTTTTCCGCTTTATGTCTTCGGCAATCATCTGCCCGGCAAAACCTGCGCCTATGATATAGAGCTTTGATTCCACAGTGCCCATGTTTTCTTCCTTATTTTTTTCCGCACAAAAATTATCGAACCGGATGGCATGCCATATTTTTTCCATTATATAAACATGCATTTGATTCATTACAATATTATCGACATGTTTTCCCTCTGAATGACTTTT
>JAFOTA010000078.1 GCA_017421145.1 Treponema sp. | reverse complement strand
TCCTGATTCATCCATCGCGAAATCTTCTTTCCACAAGTCGCCTGAATAATAGTCCTCAAGTTTTTGTAAATCTGACTGAATATTTTTATAATCCTCGAACGCTTTTTCAAATTCATAAACCGTCTGGTTCGCGCGGTCAAAGATTCCTTCCATTTTTCTGATTCGTTCTGTAATTTGATTAATGTCTTTGTCCATAAGATTTCCTCAATCACTTGTCAGATTACTTCCCAGATTTCGCCCATGTTTTTGAATCCGTCTTCGGGTATGCATGAGACGCATTTTTTGTTTGATCCGCATGATGAGCATTTTTCTTTTGAACGGCATTTTCCGGTGTTTGACAGGCGGCGTATCATTCCGGTATGCTCAAGAAATTCCATGCGGCGGAGAACGTCTTCTTTTGTCGTGTTCAGCTCATCCGCAATCATTTCGATGGAACGGGAGCGGCCGTCTTTCAAAAGTTCCAGAAGCTCTTCCATTTTTTTACCAGATTAAAAGTCCTATGTGATAGGCTGCGCATGCAAGGAGCAGTGCAATGACAGTGTAGTATACCGCGATGATTGCAGTCCATTTTGCTGAGTGCGTTTCCTGATATGTGGCTGCAAGTGCGACTATGCAAGGCATGTTGAAAGTGATTGCAAATACGAATGCAAGTGCTTCGGGTTTCGTTATGTTTGCCAAAAGAAGCTCGTTTACGTTTGCAGCGGCTTCACCCATTGCCGTACCGATCCCGATTGCCGTTCCGCTTCCTGAAAAAATCGTTCCGAGAACCCCGACCGCACCTTCTTTTCCAAGGCTTGATGCAAGGAATGCAGTGAAAAGCTGCCAGCTCATTCCGAATAATTTTGTGAACGGCTCAATCAATTTTCCGGCTTTGTAAAGGATTGAATTTTCCATAAGGCCGGAAGATGAAAATGAAAGGAGCCAGAATACGAATGCAACCAAAAGCACTACTTTGAGAACGCGGAAGAAAGTGTCTTTTGTGCGTCCGAGAACATAGCGCAGCAATGAATCCCACTTTGGTCGGTGATACGGCGGAAGTTCCATGATCATCCCGTATCGGTCTGATTTTTTTACCAATGCATGTCCGAAAATTTTTGCGGTGAGAAGCATATGAATGATCATCACCACGAGGATTGCGATTATTATTACAGGTGCCCATGCTCCGAAAAAAACAGCCGAAAGCATAGGGACTATTGACCATGTGGCTCCGCAGGGAACGGCCCATGCAAGCGCGATGGTAAGTATCTTCTGTCCTTGGTTGTCTATGACCCTTGTGCCTGCCGCTCCTCCCGTAGTGCATCCGAAGCTTACGAGAAAAGGCATGACTGATTTTCCCTGAAGCCCTAATCTGGTCATCGTGTTGTCAAAAACGTATGAGATTCTTGCCATCATTCCGACTTCTTCCAAAAGCCCGAACACGAGCGTTACTCCGAAAACAAAACCGAGCATCTGGCAGATAAAGCTGAGTGAACGGATTATTACGTCGCATAAAAGGGATGTCAAAAATACCGGGCATCCGATGTTTGAAAGCGCTCCGCTGACCGGTTCGCTGAGATTTCCGACAAGCTGACCCAATCCCATGAAGGGAAGAGCCGGTATGAATGATGCAAGGAGACCAAGGAGGACTATGAGGATTACGACAGGTTTTCCCCAGATTTTGTGAGTTACTATCCCGTCGAATTTTCCGAGCTTGTGTTCTTTTGATTCCGAGCTTACCGTACCTTCGAGAATTGAATCAATCCATTTGAATTTTGCCTCGCCTGTGAGAAGCACTCCTTTTTCAACCGAACGGACGGCTTTTTCAAATTCATCTTTTTTTTCGCCGTCCAACGCAGCCTTTATTTTTTCAGTGACCGGAACGTCTCCTTCAAGCGATTTTGTGCTCAGCCAGACCGATGAGTAGCCTTGAATTACGTTTTCAGGAACGAGCCGCTTTATATTTTGGTATGCTTCGATTTTTTCATATTCTGATTCGAGCAGCGCGGAGCTTAGGATTGTTTTTCCGTTCACAGCTGATTCAAGCGCCTTGTAAAAAGAGCCGTAATCTTTTTTGTTCTGTGCGGAAATCAGGATGACCGGAATGCCGAGTTTTTTTGAAATGCCTTCCGCATCTATTTTTTTTCCAAGCTCTGCAGAAACGTCGCTCATGTTAAGTACGAGAAAAGTCGGGAGCGTGATTCCTGTGTAGTCGGCAAGCATGTAAAGGCTTCGTTCAAGCTGCGAACTGTCTGCCAAAATGCATACGGCATCTGCTTTTCCGCCGGCAATGTAGTCACGGGTTATTATTTCTTCGTCTGAGTTTGCAGAAAGGCTGTATGTTCCCGGCAAATCTGCTATAAGATATTTTTTTCCGCCGAAAGAGAACGTTCCTTCTTTTTTTTCAACCGTTTTTCCAGGCCAGTTTCCGACGTGCTGGTTCAATCCTGTGAGCGCGTTGAACAAAGTTGATTTTCCGGCATTCGGCTGCCCAAGAAGAGCGATTACAGTTTCGCCTTTGTCGGTCATGCAGTTTCCTCCACCGTAATGTTTTTGCATTCTTTACGGTTGAGGGCAATCATTGTGTCGCGTGAGTAAACTAAAAGAGGCCTGTGCTTTTCATTTTTGAGGATGGTTACCTTGCATCCCGGAGTAAGCCCGATCGATGTGACTCTGGTTATGAAGTGCTGGTCACCGTTCAACGAAACGATTTTTCCGCTGTGTTCCTTTTCCAAGTCGAGCAAGTTTTTCACGTGTTCCTCCAGAAGCTGCCTTTGCTTACGTTAGCTTTCTCTAACGATTATAATGCCATGGATATCTTAGGACAATACCTTTTTGGTTGTTTTTGCTCTATTTGACATTTTCGGCGCATGAAAGACGTTTGTATTCCAACGGTGATTTTCCGAAATGCTTTTTGAACGCCGCACCGAATTTGCTCTGGTTCTGATAGCCGACCTTTTCCGCAATCTCGCCGATTGAAAGCTTTCCCTGCATGATCAGGCGCGAAGCAGTTTCCATCCGCAGCTTGTTGAAGTATGCTGAAAACGGCATCCCATAAACTTGCGTGAAATATTTTTTCAGAGATGAAGGACTGATTTTGTATTTTTTTGCAAGCATCTCAATGCTGATTCTTTTTGAAAGATTTTTGGAAACCATGCTTTCTATGACGGACACGATTTTTTTCTGTCCCTGAGTCAAATATGAAATCTTTTCTGATCCGGATCCGTTCATGCCGTGCGAAAGCAAAAAAAGAAGCTCCAGAACGTAAAAACGGATTTCTTCTATTAATAAGTCTTGCGAAATGATCTGACGGGAAAGAAAATCTGCTTTATCTGACCAAATCTTTTCTGCCCGGATTGAAAAACTTCCGTGCGATGAAAGAGGCTCAATCTTTTTCAAAAAATCATAAACGGAAAAACCGAAGCTGGAAAGCATGCCGCCGTTTTCGGATTTTATCTCGTCAAAATCAAATGCAATTTCAAGTCCACGGTAGCGGCCTCCCGGATATCGATGCGGAGTTTTCGGAATGCTTCGGTCTATGCTCAGCGTGCCTTTTTTCATGGAAACGGAATTGTCGTTCATAAGTGAAAAATCACATGCGCCTTCCGCACAATAGTTCAGGATCATTCCGGAAAATTTCAGCTCCGATCCTGCAGAAGCTTCCGCACAATAGATGTCGTTTGCCCAGCAGTATACGCCTGTGAACGGAACCGTAAAATAGAATGCGCTTTTCCCGTCATCTGCAAGCGGAATCCTGCTTATGCCTTGTGAAGAAATCTTTGTACGGAATTTTTTTTCGATGAATTGTACTGCGTTCATCAGCAGTCCCTTCCGAAGAATTCAAGCACACGGTCATAAAAATCCTTTCCTTCGTCGTAGGCTCCGTGACCAAGGCCTTTGTATATGAATGTCTCGCTTCCGGTGATTGCGGCGTGCAGTTCATTGGGCGCATCGTTTCCAACGGTGTTGTCGTCGTCTCCGGCTATGATGAGCGTCGGACATTTTATTTTTTGCAGTTCGCTCCGTGCGTCAAATCCGAGGATTGCGTTTGCGTTTTTCAAAAATCTTTCGTAGCTTTTGGGCTTGGTGATTTTTGCAAGGAGAGGCATGAACTTCATGTTTTTTTTCAGATAGCCTTGTGAGTAAGTTTTTTTTGCAGTGTCAATCATAAGAGATTTGTGGTCGCCCTTTTCCGCCATTTTAATCCATCCGCTCACGGCATTCTGAACTATGTCGTTTGCATAGGGTGCGGTGACGGTCAGGATTAGCTTTTCAACGGCTTCAGGATGATTTATTGCGATGTACTGGGAAATCAT
>JAFOTA010000009.1 GCA_017421145.1 Treponema sp. | reverse complement strand
TCATTAAGCGCAAGATTGAGTGACGAAGTTCCGACTTTTCTCGTAAGCTGCTCAAACAAATCAAGCGCGGTGTTCATGAGATTTTTGATTCCATCGGCATTTTTCGCGCTCAGGGTGACGATCGGCGCCCACTGCATCTGACCGAACATCGTGCGGATATATTCAAAGGCCGCTTTTTTCGCTTTGTTGCCCTGCTCTTCCATTGTGTCCCATTTGTTCAGGACGAATACAATTCCGCGCCCCCTTTCATAAGCAAGCGACGTGATTTTTTTATCCTGATCAGTAAGCCCTTCTTTTGCATCGATCATCAAAAACATGATGTCGCATTCATCAAGGGTTTTTATGGAGCGGTTCACTGAATAATACTCGACGTTTTCCTTGACCTTGACCTTGCGTCTGATTCCGGCAGTATCAAGAATCTGTATGTCCTTGCCGTTATATCTGAAGCTTCCCTCAACCACGTCACGGGTGGTTCCTGCATAATCGCTGACTATGCTCGCGTTGGTATGCGTCAGTGCATTGCTCAAAGTTGATTTTCCTGTATTCGGTTTTCCAAGGATTGCAATACGTATCGGACGGTCAGTTTCAGAACCAGGTGTGACTCGTGAAAAATCAAGACCCTTGACCATTTCTTCTTCAAGCACATCCAGATTGTCACCGTGAGAAGCAGAAATCAAAAGCAGATTCTTGAAGCCGAACTGCATGTAATTGTACGCAAGTGCCTCGTTTTTTCCTCCCTCGGTTTTGTTGACGGCGGCAATCAGCTTGTCCCAGTACGGACGCAGGCGCAGGATCAGCTCATGGTCTTCGGCCGTTATTTCGGCGGCATCCAGAAGCAAAAGTATGCGGTCGGCCTTTGCAAGCATTTCCACCGTCTTTTCAACTACAAGGTCATCCATTTCGCTTTCACGGCTGGTCATGTCCCTTGTAAGCTTGTATCCTCCGGTGTCCATAAGATGAACCGGTTTTCCAGCCAAAAAACAAGTGCCCTCGACAGGATCCCTTGTAACTCCGGGTGTCGGGTCGGTTATCGCGCGCTTGGTATGTGTGAGCGCATTGAACAGCGTTGATTTTCCGACGTTCGGACGGCCTGCTATTACAATCAGCGGAAGATTGAAATAGGTCTGGTCAGGGAAAAATTTCTCGGACTTTGATTTTCTCTGGCTTTCCAGATCATCGGTTCCGGGAGTTTCTTTTTCTTCTATTTTTTCTTGTTCTTCTTGCTCAAGATTCTCATCCTGCATCTCATCAGCCTTCTTTACCGGCTTCGGTTTTGAGAAATCAGGCTTCATCTTCTTCTTTTTTGCCATCTGGTTTTCCTTTGCTATCAATAAAGCGATCGGCTGGAAATATTTTCCAATTCCTTTATGTTGAATCTTGAAAGAGTTTCCTTGATTATCGGAATCTGTTTCGGTGACATGCTCAGCTCACGGATTCCCATTCCCGCCAAAATTATGACGCTTTCTTTCCGCCCTGCCATTTCACCGCAAGCCGACACAGAAATTCCTTTTTCCCTTGCATTGGCAATCGTGTTCTGTATAAGTCTGAGAACTGCAAGATGGAATTCGTTGTAATAAGGCGTTACCGCAGGATTTTCACGGTCTATACCCAGCGTGTACTGGGTCAGGTCATTTGTGCCGAGAGAAAAGAATGCGCTCCGTTTTGCAAGGCAGTCCGAAATGATTGCGGCAGCAGCCGTTTCTACCATTATACCGATCGGAACGTCAGGTTTGAACGGAATGCCCTCGGATTTAAGCGACATCTGCACGCCCTTTGCAATTCCAAGGACGGTCTCAACCTGCGAAACATCCGTTATAAGCGGGAGCATGATTTTCAAGTTTCCGAAAACAGATGCCCTGTAAAGTGCCCTGAGCTGCGCACGGAACATTTTCGGTGCATAAAGCGACATCCTTATGGCACGCAATCCCATGAGCGGATTCGTCTCGGAAAATGACGGAAGATCCTTGCAGTCAACAAGCTTGTCACCTCCGCTGTCCAACGTCCTTATCGTAACAGGTCTGTCACCCATCAGCTCAAGCACGTTTTTGTATGCCTGGAACTGTATTTCCTCGCTGACCGATGCAGTAAAAGTGCCTCCTTCATCCGAAACCTGCTTTATGGCATCCATCAATAAGAATTCAGTGCGGAAAAGACCGATTCCGTCTGCACCTTCTTCCAATGCAAGCTTGGCTTCATCAGCAGTGCCTATGTTAGCATATAGTCTGAATTCAGTTCCGTCGTTCGTTTTGGCAGGCTTGTCCTTGAACTGCTTGAGCGCAATCCTGTATTTTTCCTCAGATGCGATTTTCACGCGGTATTCGGTTACGGTCGCTGAATCCGGGTTGATAAGGACTTCACCAAGCTCTCCGTCAACTATAACTTCCTCACCGTTCTGAATCTGCCCCTGAACGTTCATTATTCCGACAACAGCCGGGATTCCGTAGCTTTTGGCCAGAATCGCAACGTGGCTCGCAAGTCCACCGTCAGTGAGCGCAAGTCCTGCAATCTTCCGTTTGCTCAAAATGACGGTGTCGCTGGTCTTCATGGATTTTGCGACAATGACAGAACCGTCTGGAACGGTATCTATGTCAAATTCATGGAAATCAAGCAGCACATCCATGACGCGTCCGAAAACATCCTCGATATCCTGCGCACGTTCGGCAAGATAATCGTTTCCGCTGTTCCTCAGGCGGTCGGCATATTGGGTAGTTTTTTCCGCAAGCACGGATTCAACGTTCTGCTTGAGTTCAGCCACCCCGTCATTGACTTCCTGGACAAAAACAGGGTCGGTCAGCATCAAAAGGTAGGTTTCAAAAATAACATTCTGCAAATCATTTTGCTGCTTTGTCTTCAGATTGGCGTCTATCTGATTGTAAATTTTGGTACAAGCGTCCTTGAACCTGGCTTGTTCACCAGGAATCTTGTCATCAGTCACAGCATATTTGGGGATTACCCTTTCCTGAGCTTCCGGCAGGACGAAAGCTTTTCCAATCCCCATGCCTCTAGCCGCAGAAGTACCTAAAAGAATGTTCATAAAAAAAATATAACAGTAGAATCGAATCTAGTCAACTTTTGTATTCAAACAAAAGCCGCATTAAGGAGAGGAAAAGCATGATGTCAGCATATTGATTTTATCTTAAATCAGTTTATACTTTGTCTATGTCTCTCATAGAGCAGGATTCCCGCCGCTACAGAAACGTTAAGGCTGTCGATTTTTCCGCACGTGGGGATTGAAACGATCTGGTCGCATTCCTTGGACAAAAGCTTTGCCATTCCGAAACCTTCGCTTCCCATGACAATGCACGTCTTTTTGGCGAATTCGATTTCAGCAAGGCTTTTTCCACCGGCATCGGCACCGTAAATCCAGAATCCTGATTCTTTCAGCATCTGAACGGCACGCACCAGATTGGAAACCACGGCATAAGGAACCCATGCGCTTGCACCTGCGGAACTTCTTGCAATGACCTGATTGTCGTGGACATCCGAAGAAGAATGGCGCTCCGGTATGACCATCAGATCTGCCGCAAACTGATCGCACGAACGCAGGACTGCACCCACGTTATGCGGGTCGGTCACAGAATCAAGGACTATCACGGTCGCATTTTCCGGGCATTTTTTAAGCCACTGGTCAAGCACGACAAGATTAGAAGCCTTTTCCTCCTCACCGTCAGCCCTGAGTACGATTCCCCTGTGATCCCTGGCCGTTTCCGGGAGATTTTTGACAAGGGAATCCAGTTCAGGAGATCCGACCTGCGAACAGCTGATACCAGCCTCCTCTGCCTGAGAAAGTATTTTTTTGATGCGCGGCCCTGCCTTTGAATAGAACACGGTCAAAGTCACGGAATCATCTTTTTTCTGGGCGTACTGCCTGATTCTTTCTTCTACGGCATGAAAACCGGTATAAACATTTGAGGCCATATCAGTTCTTTCCGCAGCAGTTCTTGTATTTTTTACCGCTTCCGCATGGACAAGGCTCGTTGCGTCCGATCTTCTTGCCTTCACGGACAACGGTTGTAGGGCGTATCATGCCTTCGCTGTAGAACCATTCCCCGTTGATTTTTTTGAAGCCGCCGATTTCATGATGAACGTCGCGGATGTTTTTCTGGGTGTATGTGGCCTCGAACTCGACAATTCCCTCGTCGTCATTCTCACCGCCCTTTTCGGTCCTGAGAACTTTAAGCCCATGCCAGACGCTCTTGTTTGACCAGTCTTCCGTTGCCTTGCGGTCGATTTCCGCAATCTTTTCACCGGATTCACATGTGTTGATTATGAAATCAATATTATGCACGACATAAGCCGTATAGCGCGCCCTCATCAGAGCTTCCGCAGTCTTGGCCTTTTCTTTTCCGCTCAAAATCGGAGAACAGCATTCGCCGTATGATTTTCCGCTACAACAAGGACATTTGTCCGTTTCTTTTACAGTTTCGTTTTCCATAGTTAGATGATTATAGCAATTTAAGCGAAGCTGAACAAGAGAAATCATGTACAATAAAGATCTTACGCATTATCCCAGAGGGCCGGTGTAAAACCAGTTCTCGAATTTCATTTTATAAGCATTGGCCAATCCAAAAACTGCAAGCTCGCAAGAAGATAATGAAGAAAGGTCTAAATCAGGAGAATAAACATATGCATTTCCTTCATCCGTATTACCCAATATTGGAATGTAGCCATATTTATAGAAAAAAATAAGCTCGATTTTAGCATTTTCATCCGGTATTTTTTCCATCAGAAGTCTTGCACCCCGTCCTTTCTCCAATAACCTCCTGGATATATGTGGACTGGAATATTTTTTACCTATTTCACCAATGTTTTTAATATCTTCTGAAAATTTGTAAACATAAGAAAGTTTTGGGTTGTCCTGAAAAAATTTATAATATACATCACCTACTGGAATTTCTTTGCGGCTAAAATTTCTTCCATATATTTTAGAAGTGTCTTTTAAATTTCGATTTACCAATAGAGTGCTATCATCTGCATATAGTATATCAGAAATATTTTGAAAATCAGAAATATTCTCGTCTGTAAGAAAATCATCTCCAGAGCAAGAAGAAAAAACAAACATGATGAAAATGGTATAAACAATCTTTTTGAATAACTTCATTTTTTCTCCTTCAAATGGAATATCATAACTATACCCTGCCTTACCGGACTTATCAATATAAGAATATATTCCTGCACATGGCGGGCTGTCAATGAGATGTGTAGCGTAGGTGAAAATATTATCGATAGACGAATATAATTTTTCCATATACAATAAATGGGAATACGGAGGCCGTGGAATGGGCATTGGAAAATCTAAAACAACCTTATTGATAATGACTGTTTTTGTCCTTTTATTCTTCTGCAAATGCAATGCAAAACCATCCATTACCGAATCTATAATTATAGAGAATAATGAACTGATAATCACATTGAACGATACCATTCCAAAACGAAGGATAGGCAATGTTGACGATTTACTTCTTAACGGCGGTATAGATCTGAAATTATCAGTTAAACGGTCTGATGAAACCGTTA
>JAFOTA010000077.1 GCA_017421145.1 Treponema sp. | reverse complement strand
ATGAACTTACTCTTGAAGATAATCACGCCAATCAGGAGGACGATAATCGGGATGACTGTCATCACCATGCGGAGTCCAATTTTTGATGATGCCGCGACACCAGATGCAAAGTCAAACTCGGCATTCTGAGCAACGCCCTCGCCTGCTGTGTTCAGATTGAGGATGGACAGTGCGATTGAAGCTACGAATGTTGAGATACCGGACGCAAGCTTGACGACGAAAGTCTGCATGCTGAAAATGACGCTTTCATCACGGCGGTGGTTCTTGAGGTCGCCATAGTCAACCGTGTTCGCAAGGAAAACCGTGATTATGACATTGTTCACGCCTGCACTCGCCATTACAAGCATACCGGGAATCAGGAACGGAACAACGGCATTTACACCGGCCATTGCCATGATAAGGAGCGCGACATATCCGATTACGCTCATGGAAACGCTCACGTAGAAAATCTTTATGTTGTTGAGCTTGAGCACATTGCGCAGGAACGGATACAAAAGCATCATCGCAAGAATCTGAGAGCCGCCTCCGACCATGTTGAACAGTGAGTATCCCTGGTTCCAGTCAGCTCCTCCAAGGTCATACTTGAAGAAATAGATTACGAGATTGGAAGTTATGTAAAGCGCCACGTTGATTACGACAATCGTGATTACAACGCACATGGCCTGATCGTTCTGTACGAGAGCCTTGAACATCTCCCCGATTTTTGCAGTCTTCATGTCAACCGAAGATTTCTCCTTGATTGCAAAGCACATGATTACCGTGAACACTACGAAAAGAACCGCAACGATCAAAGTGAAGTACTTGAAACCGGTCAGCTCGATCCACTGGGTTCCTGGATATCTTTCGGCAAGGTCAGCTGGAACGTTTCCCGCAAAAGATTTTCCAAGGAGAGGAACGACGATCATCGTCACGATTGAGATAAGTGCAGAACCGACTCCGGCGCAGCTTCGTGCAAGAGTAGTAAGTCCCTCGCGCTCCTTTCCTCCGTTCGTGAAGGCAGGAATCATTGACCAGTAAGGAATGTCCATCATCGTGTATGTGATGCCCCAGACTATGTAGGTGACTGCGGCATAGGCAACGAGACCACCTGCATCAAGGCGTGGAGGTGCAGCGAACATGAGGAAAAGCACGACCGCATTGGTCAGAGTTCCGATAAAAATCCACGGGCGGAATTTTCCCCAGCGTGTCTTTGTCTTTGCAACGATGACACCCATGACAGGATCATTGAAAGCGTCGAATATACGTGCAGCAAGAAGGATCGCTCCCATGGCAGCCGCGCTTACTCCAAGGATGTCCTGAAAATAATAAAGTATGTAGCTTGCCGAAAGCATGTACACCATGTCTTTTCCGACCGCACCAAGTCCATAAGAAGCCTTCTCTTTAAGTCCCAACATTTAGCACCTCCAAACTATTTTAAAGCCGAAAGAATTATTTCAATCAGCAGTGAAATCTGTTTTTCTGACCTTACGATCAGATCCATCTCAAGCATTTCGCCCGAAAGCGAAAGTTTCTGGCACAAACTGAAAAGCGAGTGCATTATCGTAAAATACAGCTCGTCATCGCTTGCATTTTTCAGGGATTCGTTTTTTCCTCCGGCGAAACCTATCGAACCGTCTTCCCGTCCTCTTTTTATTGCGGCAGTGACTATGTTCTTCACCTCGAAGATTTCCATCTCATACCTTTTCAGGCTGGCGGGAGAAACCCTTTCCTTTTTCACGAACGCATCGAAATAATACACGAACCTGAAAAAAGAAGTCTGCGTGATCACGGCCTCGCAAAAAGTTTCCATAAGGGATTTAAGCTGCGTATAGCCGTCCATTTTTCCGAAGTCTTCATATTCAAAGACTTTGTTGAAAATCTCCACTTCCATCTTCCACGCGTAGATGGCAGCCTCTATGACAAGCTCCTCTTTGGTCGTAAAATACCTGTAAAGCGAAGCGACCCCTATCTCCGACTGACGGGCAATTTCATTCATCGTAATCGATTCTATGCCCTGGTCGGCAAAAAGCCCGAAGCTGCATTCGACGATCTCCCTGATTCTGACCGCCCTCTGCTCTTCCTGCTCTTTCTTTCTTTTTTCAGCGGCCAGCATAGGCATAGCGCGTCCCCTTGCCGTCAAGCCCAGTCATTCCTGTCGCAAGCTCAACAGCATGATATGCACCGTTATATATGCCGGCTTTCTTTGCAGAAACAATCGCATGGTTCATGCTTTCAAGCAGATCAGGGAACGAAATCATCTGCCTGATTACGTCGCATGCATAATCAACGTTCGGACATTCAGGAGTTCCGTCACCGATTTCAGCAGCACGGATTGCCCCCCATTTTTCATGTCCGCCGACATGCTGTATCATAAGCTTGGGCACAGGATAGAACGCAAGCTCGCTCGGCTTTGTCATGAGAACGTCAGATGCCCTCATGAGCACGTTGGTTGCATACACTGCGGCAAAAATATCTTTGTGGCAGAACACGTGCATTCCTTTTGACACATCTTTTTCGGAAGCAATGTCATCAAGTGCGTCTGAAGCGAATTTTTTGGTTTCGTCCCAGTTGTCAAAATGGAGTGAAGCAAGATTTTCCAGTTCAGGAATCTTTGACTTGAACATATCCCATGTGGAAAAATAATCGCCTATGTTAAGGTAGAGCACCGCCTTGTTTTCCTTTATGAACGGAACAAGCGTCTTTATCAGGGATGCAAAATAATCGCCCTGTGCGCCTGCTCCACCGATTGAAAGAAGGAACCTTACCGGCTTTCCGTTTCTTATCCTGCCGAGCCTTTTTTCGCAGTCCGCCTCAATGTTCCTGACCATCTCGTCATCTACGTACTGCCCGGTATAGACCAAATCGTTTACGCCCATCGGATTCAAAACCTTGTCACCGTTGAATCCGCGCAAAGTCCTGTATCCCCAGAAAGAGCTTGGTGTCTGGACGGTATGGAGCGCACCCTCGGAAAGATGGAGAGCCATGGGCCAGTTGTCGGGGATCGCATTCACCACATGAGTCATTCCGGCATGTATCGCAGCCTGGGACGGCCATACGTGAGTTGCGATGTAGGGAGTGTCTTTCGGAAGATCGTTGAAAAGTGGAACCATAAGCTCCGCATTTTTCTGGTCTCCGTAGTTGTATGTTATTTTCCTGAATCCTTCGTAATTGAGCGGCTCCCAAACGAGCTTGTTGAACAGCTTTGATTTCTGGGAGATTCTGGAAGCCTTTGAATACATGTCGTTCTGATGCGAAATGATTTTAGTGCAGAGGGTTTCAGGAAATGAATTCAAGTCAAGCCAAAGCGGAGTGTATCCCATTGATCTTGCCGCAGAAGCCATGGCCATCGAAATCCTGTAGTGACCGAATCCCATCCTTATGTTGCCGATTATAATCGGTTTCGGCGGAAGGGTTTCAAGAGGATTGTCAGAAAGCTTGAGCACCTTGACTCCCATTGCAGGGGTCAGAACCGGATTGTCCACGGCTGCAAGATGATATACGGTCTTTGAGTCGTCGCCGTATTTCCTGATGTATTTTTTCTGTGCGGAAGCGGCTTTCCTTATGACCTTTGCCGGAATCACGTTCCCGAAAATTTTGTTGTCCTTTACCATAATCTATTTCTCCATTTCATATAAATAAGACCGGTTCAAAAATTTATTTCCGAACCACCGTCATTCGACTGGGCTTGAAATCCTGTAGAGCGATATCGAATGCTTTTGCGAAGTATACAAGTCACCGGCTATAAAGCAGTTGTCAACCACCGGCACAAGCTCCGTTGATTCTGCATCATATTTTGTACCGGCAATGTAGTTCACCTGATTTATGAACTCATTTTTCTTGAGCGTATAAGGTTTTTCCGAAAGATTTATGATTCCAGAAAGAGTCCCGTCCTTTGAGAACACCTTGTACACTTCCGACGTGAGATTGAGAAGACCGAATTCCTTTCCTTCGATTTCCGCATAGAGCTTCATCACATGTTCCGTAAAATCCGCATCGTCCGCCGAAAAATCAGAAGGATCATCGGAATGCATTATCTGGCTTGCAAACATCTTGTTGACCATGGCGATAAGCTCCTTTTCACCGTCATCAAGCTTGATGTTCGTATAGCGCAGGAAGATTACGTCCGGGTCGTTTATGAAAATAGACTGATCCCAGAAAGCATGTCCGAGCGTGCTCTGCATATTGGGCTTTGCACCAGGCCTTGCAGGAAAATGAAGCTTGTCAAGGTAACCCATGTCCCAGCACTCTTTTGTGTCGGGTCCGATCCTTGAAAGAGGGAATGAAGTGAACGAGCTTTCGAAAGGAAGTCCGCATCCGAGATATGCAACTCTTTCGCCCTTTGAGTTGAACAGCCTCCTTGTGAGCTTTTTGATTGCCCTGTCGTACCACTGGTATGCAGCTCCGCCGTTTGCAAATGCCCCGTATATCATTCCGGCAAAAAGGAAATCTATTTTTATGTAACGGAATCCCCACACGTTGATCACCTTTTCCATTACGCCGTCAAGATATTCGATTACGTCATCACGGCTCAGGTCAAGGCAGAAATATGAATAAGGATAGCTTGGCTGCATCGCACCGACTTTTGCGCCCCACAGGAAATTCATGCCGGCAGGAACAGGCTTTCCGGATGAATTCTTTAGAATCCATTCAGGATGTTTTTTTGCGGTCTCGCTCCTGTAATCGATTATGAGAGGTGCAATCCAAAGACCCGGGATATATCCGGCATCCGAAATGGATGAAGCAAGGTCTTTCATTCCGGCAGGGAATCTTTCAAGGTTTGCGTCCCAGTCACCGAGAGATATTTCCCAACCGTCGTCAACCTGAAACACTACCGGAAGATTTTTCTGCCTGTACATGGAATTGATTATGTTGCCGTTTTTTCCAAGCGCGTTGAGGTCAGAATGGATGAGCCTCTGGTTTATGTCCGCATAGTGATTGTACCATGATTCCCAGCCTGCGCACTTTATTCCGTTACCCGGAGCGCTTAGGAATTCAAGGCTGTCAAAATTCACTCCGCCTGAAGCAAGGAATTTCACTCCGTCTTTGAGCGCAAAAAAGCTCTTGGCTGAAAACACAGCGATCTTTCCCATCTGCTCCATCTTTTCCCAGCGTTTTCCGTCCGAATATATGCTGACCGACACAGTACGGTTTTTCCTATCTACATAGAACTGCACAGGAGGAAGAAGGCCGCCCTCATCGCTTCCGAAAGCAGCGGTTGACATGAGCACAAGGTAAGTGTTTTCCCAGCGGAGATAAATCAAAAACTGTCCTTTAAGCAATGAAGATGACGAGGATTTTTTTCCGCCGATTTTTGCAGGGGCTTTTCCGGGGAACGAAATGTATTTTTTCCACTGAGGAACAAGCGCAATATATTTTTCCTGCTTTTTTCCCGGATCGATTTCGCCGCCGAATCCCCATGACTGCCATCCAGAGCCGTAGAAAGAAAAATCCTTTCCGTTGTACCGCTCGAAATGACCCGTGCTGACCGCGCAGTTTTTCAAAAGGCTGTCAATCTTGAACTGTGCGATAACCTTGTTTTCAGTGTCCGCCGGTGAAAGACCGTCTTTGAGCACCTCACCCACATAACGGCAGGAACACTCGATGAAAGTCCCGCACCCCTCGATCCTTTCAGGGAAAGTTTTTATGCTGACTTCAGAATCCTCAAACCTCATACAGAACAGCCTCCGAAAATAAATCTATCTATGTGATAGTCTTACTATCATCAAGATAATTTGATTATCATATAATATTCCGTTCATGTCAACAGGTATTTGAAAAAAATTTGTGAAAAGTGAAAAACAGATTATGTTGGATTATAAGAGACCGTCAGATTGTATCAGTTTGAAAAAATCCTGCAGCCGTGCCTTCCGTTTTCTTTCACCTGGTACAGGGCTTCGTC
Organism: Treponema sp.; assembly: GCA_017421145.1. The sequence goes on along the minus strand of JAFOTA010000077.1, from coordinate 1,315 downwards.
CGCATTTTTAAATAGTTTTTCGTTGTAGCCTACTTCGCTGAATGCGACACCGACGCTGACCGAGACGTTTTTTATATCTTGGAGACCGGAAAGCTCTTCGTTTATCCGGGAAACCTTGTCTATAATCGTATTCCCCGCTTCGGCCGGACAACCGGGCAAAATCACCGCAAACTCATCGCCTCCGATTCTTGCAACAAAGTCTCCGCTTCGGAAAGTTTCGGTAAGAATCCTTGCAAGTTCCTTCAACGCTATGTCACCGCCCGAATGTCCGTAAGTGTCGTTTATGCTCTTGAAATTGTCCATGTCAATCAAAAGCATCGCAATCTTTTCTTTTTGTTCGGCTGAGTTCCTGCATATCTGGTCAAATGCCCTGCGGTTGAGGATTCCGGTAAGCGCGTCATATTCGGCCTTCTGCAGAAGAGATTTTTCGTTCATGGCCTTTCTGTCGTAAATCTCGTTGTAGCTCTGTGCAAGCTCCCGACATTCCTGGGAACCAATGACGTTGAGCCTTGAATCATTTTTTATGGATTTTCTGAACCTGGTCAAAGGTATGGCTATAAGGAAAGCAAAAACCACGAACATAAGCACGTTCAAAACAAGCAGGACTATATACTGGAACCTGAGCCTGTTCAGATTCACACCCAGCTCATATGCGTTCATGTTCAGCTCGTCCTTTACCTGCTGCTCAATGCTGTCAACCGTGAGACTACAGTTTTCGTTTATGCGCTTTTTATAAATCTGATAGCCCCCTTCAAAAAGATTGTTTATGATTTTTTTATGAAGCTGCTCGCCGTCAAGCTGCTTGTCAAGGACACCGACAGCAATGTCTTTAATCAAAGGCGGAAGATTTTCTTCACCGATGAGCATATAGCCAAGCCTGATTGTATAAAGCTCCATGTTGATTAGGCCCTGAGCCTGTTCAATTGCAATACCGAGCCTCTGGAGTGCAAGATCCTTTTCATTGCAGACCTGCCGTATCATTTCCAAAGCCTGCTCCTGCCTTTTGGTCACCTCGATTTCTTCAAAATAGCGTTCAGCATATTCCTTGTCCAGGGTTACGGCAAACAGACGTGCGTTGTCGGTCAGATAATCCGCGCTTTCTTCTATATATTGAGAGCCTTTTTCACAGGTGATGAATTTCTCTATATTTGTTTCCACTGCATGAAACTTTTTGTTTACGATATTAGAAATGACGAGAATAAACACAAATACGGCCGCCATGACCAGAATGGCCAAAGAATTGAGGCGGATTATATTTATACCGTTTCTTTTCCGATTTTCCTTGCTCACTTTGAAAAGTCCAGAATGTTTTTAT
>JAFOTA010000076.1 GCA_017421145.1 Treponema sp. | reverse complement strand
GAACAGTATGATTTTTCCTTCAGGGAGATGCGTGCCCTTAGCGTCATTGATGATGTGGCCGACGGGAAAAGCGACATAGGGATTTTATATATCAGTGAAAAAAACCTGCGGACTATAACGAATAAAATTTGTTTGCGGGCTGATCGAGCCACCATGATGTGTACGGAACTGTGCAGTGATTTTTCAGTCCATCAGTAAAACTTTTGTTGTTGAACAAATCCGCTATTGTCCTTCCAAAATTGTACAGTCCTTCGTAGCCGAACATCTGGTATTCGTCCGTGAGTTGGACGACGGGAATCCCAAGTTTTGTGACAAAGGGACGCGTTCCCGGGTGACGGCAGATGTAAAGGTCGGGCTTTTCCCTGTTGATGATATTTAAAAGCTCGTGGTTCTGCAAATCGATTATCGAAACTTTTAAATCAGGATGCGTGTCTTCGATATGAGTAAGCGTGTCAGGAATTTTTCCGTCGTCATATTTTGAATCATGATGCCACGAGAGAGCCGCATTTACTTTGATTCCAAGTTCATCAAGAACACGGACAGCTTCGTAGGTAAACCCTGGTCCCGCCGCTATGACCGCAGTTTTTCCCGTGAACTGTTTTTTTAGCTTCTCAATTTTTGAAAGATATTTTTCCCTCTCTTCAAGAATAATCTGCTCGGCAATCTCTTCCTTGTGGAGAATTCTTGCAATGTCCCGGAGCCATTTGTCAAAACCTTCCATACCGTTTCCGTTTATTGTCCTGACGTATGGAACCCCGTATAATTCTTCGAGTGCGTTTCCAAGATAGGGACTCAACGCACCGCATGAACTTACGGTTGCACGACTCTCGCTTATATGCGAAAGTTCTTCGACAGTGGAATTTGCGTAGAGAAAAAGCGGCTCGACATCAAAACGCTTGAATATTTTTGTGATGAACGGTCTTATGCTTTCTTCAAAGTTTTTAAAATTGATTATGTTTCGTTTTTGTTTCGGAGCTTTGACAATGTATTTAAGAACAATATAATCGCTTATGTCAAAACCGGTCGCCCACACTTTGCTTTTGATTCCTTCGCAGTGGACAGGAATAACAGGAATTGGAATTTTTTTATCAAACTCGGCTGCCACAGAATCAATGTCCTCCCCGATGATTCCGGTGACGCATCCTGTACAGATAAAAATTGCATCGGATGGATAACGGTCGTAAGCTTCCTGCACTGTTTTTCTCAATTTGTTTTCGGCTCCAAAAACGGTGTCGCTTTCATTGAGATTTGTGCATAGATAGTTCGTATTCCATTTTTTTCCAATCTTTGCGGCAAGACCTGAATAAAGCGCGGTCCAGCGTGGGATAAAAGCACTGCATCCAATCGGCGTGTGGTAGACGACCGTAACGTTTCTTATGCTGCTGAGCTGATCCATCACCATTATGGAAAGACAGGTGTTATTCTGTGTGAAGCATCGCTCACAATTTTTTATCGAGCAGTCTCTGGTTTTTGAAATCAGGGATTTTAAATCACCGGTATATGAAACGATAGAATTTAATCTGCCTTCGCGCATCGTGATTTCGGAATTGGATAAATCAAAACTCATTTTTTCCTCCGCTCCAGTTCGGGCTAATCTTGTTTTCCTTAGATGACATATTCCGGCTGGAGATATCTTGCCAAAAATTGTCTGGTTCTTTCTTCTTTTGGAATGCTGAAAATCTGCTCAGGATTTCCCTGCTCAACCACTTCGCCCTTGTCCATGTACACAACCCTGTCCGACACTTCCCTTGCAAATGCCATTTCATGCGTCACTATAATCATCGTTCTTTTTTCGGCGGCGACTTCCTTTATGAGTTTCAAAACATCGCTCACAAGTTCCGGGTCAAGCGCACTGGTCGGTTCATCAAAAAGAATCACCTCGGGATCAAGGACAAGCGCACGTGCAATTCCAATTCGCTGCTGCTGTCCGCCGGAAAGCTTTGACGGATATTCGTTCCATTTGTTTTCAAGTCCGACTTTTTTCAGATACTCCAGCGCAATATTTTTTGCCTCATCCTTTGAGATTTTTTTGTTCACACGCAGAGGCTCCATAATATTTTCGAGCGCGGTTTTGTTTTTAAAGAGATTGAAATTCTGAAAAACCATCGCGCTTTTTAGTCTCAATTCATTTATGCTTTTTTTGTTCGTCGATGCGCAATCAACATTCACGTTACCAATTTTGATTGTTCCTGAATCTGCATGTTCAAGAAAATTAAGGCAGCGAAGAAGCGTTGATTTCCCACCTCCGCTTGAACCGATTATCGAAACAATTTCATTGTCGTTTATCGAAAGATTTATTCCACGCAGGACTTCGTTTTTGTTAAAAGATTTTTTCAGGTTTTTGATTTCTATCATAATTTGTCCTCGCTAAAAAGTTTTTTTGCTGAATCGTGAAAGCTTTTTTTCAAGCGTCAATAAAAGCCGCTCCACAAACGCACAGATCGGCCAGTAGATTATTGAAACCGCAATGTATATTTCAAAATAGCGGTATGAGCGGGAGCCTATGATTTTTGCATGCGCCATTATGTCAACCACCGCAATACAGAATGCAAGGGAAGTATTTTTTATCATCGCCAAAAAAGAACTTGTAAGAGTTGGAAGCGCGATGACAAACGCCTGCGGAAGAATGACCCTCCTCAATGAATTCCATGTTGAATAGTGAAGGCTTTTGCATGCCTCAAATTGCCCGGCTTCTACAGAACTTAACGCGCTCCTGAAGGATTCTGACATGTAGGCTGCGGTGTTTAGTCCGAAAGCAAGTATCGCAAAAAATGTGCCCGGTATGGCCCTTATGTCAAATTCACTTCCGGTACTGCTCGCGATTGCGGAAAGGACAATCGGAATTCCATAGTAGACTATGTAAAGCTGAATCACCATCGGGGTTCCGCGGATAAAAGAAATGAAAACGGTTGCCAGCTGTGACAAAACCTTGATATGGAAGAATCGCACCAAAGCAATCAGCATTCCCAGTACCAGACCGATAAGCGTCGCGGTAAATGCGATGAATAAAGTTATCGGCAGTTTTGTCATTATTTCAGGAATTGTTGTAAATATATATTTGATGTCAATTAAAGATCCTTCCATATCGTTCACCTCAGATTAAATTTTTCCCTTGCTGCTTGTGTCGGTTCCAAACCATTTGATTGCAAGTTTGGAAAGGGTTCCGTCCGCACGGATTTCTTCCAGTGCCTTGTCAAATATTGCTTTTACGTGTTCGCCCCTCTTGCTTTTTCCGTAAACGAAATATGTCGGCGTAAGCAGGTCTGGATCTGCCGGAATGGAATTCAATGGGAAGTTCTGTTCATTCTTTAATATTTCAACAGCTACAGGACTGTCAATCGTTGCATCGGCACGGCCAGAGATTACATCAGCAAAAATGCTCAGTGTGGTTGAGCCGCTTCCTGCATAAAGGACAGTTATTTTTCCGCCGGTCTTCTCATTGAAAGCATCAATCCAGTCTGCATAAGATGAACCCGCTCCGACGATAACTGTTTTTCCAATCAAATCTTCCGCTGTTTTTATATCTGTTTTGGTTGTGAACGCGATTGCAGGATAATCAAAGTTGTAGGGCTTGTCCGCAAAAAGATAACGCTCTGCGCGGGCAGGACTTTTCTTAATCTGGTTTACGACAATATCATAATGTCCGTTCTCAAGTGCAAGAAGCATTCCGTCCCAGTCTGTCGGTTCAACGTTGATTGTCACGTCGGGGATTTTTTCATTGATTGCCTTTATGACATCAATATCATAACCGGTAAGTTCACCATTTTCATCGGTAAAGTTGTAAGGCTTCCAGTAACCTTCAACTGCAATACGGAAAACTTCTTTTTCAGCTTCTGCTTTTCCTTTTGATTTGCAACCTGTAAAAATTGCTCCGAGAGCAACAAGCGCGATAATAATTTTTTTCATAACGACCTCCAAAAATCAATTGATGGAATCACCATATAAGTTTTTGCATTTCTTTGCTAATACAAATTTTTTATAGTCGCTATAGAAAATTAGTATATGGCGGGCAGGCAAATTTTATTGACTTTGAAAAATAAAAAAATATATAGTTTGCCAAAATTGATAAGGAGGAGTTTATGAAAAGGCCTTTCGTTTATATCCACATGCTTACAAGTCTTGATGGAAAAATCTGGGGAGAGTTTACAAAACTTCCAGAGGAAACAGCCGCCGCACCTTTCTTTAAGGAAATTGGTTTCGGACACGAGTTCTGGAATACGGATGCAAATCTCAGCGGAACGAACACCGCGCTAAATGACTACACCTACCACAGACCGCCGGATTTGAACCGCAATGCGCCGCCTGTTCCCGAGGGTGATTTTATTGCGGAAAAAAATGCGGAACGCTACAGTTTTGTCCTTGACCGGAAAGGGATTCTTGGCTATCAGAAAAATGAAATTTTTTATGCCGGTGTCCATTCCCATATTGTTGATGTCATCACCGAAAGCGTTTCAAATGAATACAAAGATTTTCTCCGCCGCATGAACATTTCCTATATTGTCTGCGGAAAGTCCGAGATTGATTTTGAAGTCATGTTTGAAAAGATGATAAATCTTTTTGACGTAAAAACTCTGTCTCTGGCCGGAGGCGGAACATTGAACTGGGCGTTTCTGCGCAAGGGCTATGTCGATGAGCTTGGCTTCGTAATGATTCCTGGAGCGGACGGCGGAACTTCTACTCCGCAGCTTTTTATGGCAAAGGAAGGATGGGGCGAGCAGATTCCGGTTTCGTTTGAATTTGTTGAAGTTAAACTTGATGAAAAATCCGGCTCTCTCTGGCTTCACTACAAAGTGAAAAAAGTTTGGGAAAAAGCTGAGTGGGTTGAAAAATTTGGGACGGGACCAAAAGATTTTGTTTCCGAAGACAATGCCGACAAAAAAAATTTGGGAGAATAAAATGCCACAGGTATTAGACCAGCCAAGATACAAATGTGCACTTTCAGCAATGCAGACTGTCCAGTCAATTCCAGGTGCAATTCCGATTCTGCATTCCGGACCGGGGTGCGCGAGCAAATTGAACGACAACAATGGATCAGGCGGACATTATGCCGCGAACGTTTATCCATGTACTCTTGTCGGTGAAAAAGAAGTCGTGTTCGGAGGAATCAAAAAACTCCGCGGAACGGTTGAGAATGCGCTCAAAGTAATTGATGCCGACCTCTTTGTCATTATTTCTGGATGCACGACGGAAATTATCGGCGATGACATTCAGGAGGTTGCCGAAGAATTTTATACTGACGAAAAACCTGTAATCTGGGCAAAGACTCCCGGATTTAAGGGAAACAATTATCTTGGTCACGACTGGATTTTAAAATCAATTTTTGAGCAGTACTTAAAAAATATTGAGCCGAAAGAAAAAATCAAGGGTCTTGTAAATATTTTTGCGGGCGTTCCAGAGCAGGATCCGTTCTGGCTTGGAAATCTGCGTGAGCTTGAGCGTCTTGTCCAGTCAATCGGGCTTGTCCCCAACACAATTTTTGGTTTCGGACGCTCAATCGAAAACATCAAAAAGCTGCGGCAGGCTGAATACACAATTCTGGTCTCACCATGGGCCGGAAGTGAGAGCGCGGAATATCTTGAAAAAGAATTTGGGATTCCGCTTTTGAAATATCCTGTCCTTCCGGTCGGTGCTTCCGAAACTTCAAAATTCCTTCGCACGGTCGGGGAATTCTGCCATGCCGACAAGGAGCTTGTTGAAAAAATCATAAAGGAAAGCGAGGCGGAATATTACTATTATATGGAGAGATTTGCCGACACTTTTCTTGAGACCCGCGTTCTTGGAAAAAGATTTACGGTGGTTTCCGAGGCACAGTACGCGCTTTCGATTACAAAATTTCTTGTAAACGATTTGGGAGATTTCCCTCTCACCCAGTTCATTACGGACGACACTCCGGCAAAATACCGTGAGGCGATAAAAACGGAATTCACAAAACTCAATTACGGCATCCGGGCGGAAGTTGAATGGAATAACGACGGAAATGATATTTATGAAAAAATCAGGGCGTTTGATTTTGGCGGGATTCCTCTTGTTATCGGAAGCAGCTGGGAAAAAAGAGTCGCGGCGGAACTTGGTGCGCGTTATGTGAACATTTCCTACCCGATGATTGACCGTCTTGTAATCAACGGCAGCCTTGCAGGATATTCCGGCGGACTGAAACTTCTTGAGGACATTTACACCAAGCCCCAGATTTGATTGCAAACACCGGGGCTGTTCATGCAGGCACAGTCTTTTTGGGCAAAGTTTTCATTTTCTTCGTTGTTTTTGGAAAATTCTCCTTTTTTTCGGGCGGAGGCATACGGACGTACAATGAATTTTCCGTGCTAGAGCTTGCCTTATAATAGAAAATTTGGATATAATCAGGATATGGCTAGTAATATTATATTTACACTCTTGAAATTCTACTCGACAAAACAGCGCACTGCGGTTATTGATCAGGGAGAATTTGTTGACTATTTGAGGCGGTATTCCCAGCATCATGAGGAAGATGCGCCGGAGCTGAACACATACATCAACTCAAGCGAAACGCTGCAGTATGAACTTGAGTCACTTGCGTCCAAACATCAGATTTCGATTACGACACAGGCAGGCAAGCAGTTCATCGTCGTGATTTCTTATGTCATCGATGAGTGCACGCAGCTCTATGACGAAATGCAGAGAAACTATTCGCATCCGTTCCCCAATGTAAATGACCTTCCGAAGCACGTGCCTTCCGACATAGCCATAAAAGATCAGGCTTCAGACATCATTTTCAAAATGCTGGACGGAAAAATCGATTCGAACGAAAGGACGTTGTACTGCATACTTTTCGGAAAAGGCATTCCGGGGCTTTTGCTTCCATCAAACGTTCCTATAAACGACGTAATCAACATCTGCCTCAAAAAGCTTCAGGACATGCTCAGGAAGGGTGATTCCCACGACTATTTCCAGAAGAAAATCAACGGTGCGAATCCGGGAAAAGAGATTTCAATCAAAAACTTCTTCACTTCTCTCCTCGGAAAACCGGAAGAAACATGGCTTGCTCTCAAAAACAACGGAGACGCTTTCTATTACTGGAACCAGCTCTGCTACTTCATCCGCCAGGACTGCATCAAGATGAAGGACCTCAACGCAGAGGACATCAACGTGCTCCAGACAATCGGAGTGATTGAGGTTGCGGCTTCATATTACAAGAACATCGCTTCCGAAAGGGTTCTCAAAGATGCGGCCCTCAAGACGCTCGATGAACAGCTCGTACAGCCTCCGTATTATTTTACGATGGACGATATCGCCAACTTCAAGGATCAGAACGGAACTCTCCTCATAACGAAGTATTCTGAAGATGACCTTCACGAGCATATAAAGGAACTTACTTCCTACACAAGAACGTCCGATCTGCCGCCCCTTCTGATTTTCAAGGAAAACGACACAAAATCATACTTCATTGTGAAAGAAAGCGTCATGCCTTTGATCCTGCGCCTTTGCAACGATGCACACGAGCTGATTCACGAAAGCTTGTGCAAGGCATGGTACAAGTATCTTCACGCATACGAAACGCTCCCTGAAATGAAAGAGCAGGCTGCTTTTGAAAAATGCCTCGAAAGGGAACTTAAAGTATGTGCGCCTATACTTTACGCGCTTCTTAAATCAACATTCCTCCCTCTTTTGAGCGAAGGCAACGGAAGGCTGAAGATTTTCCATGACGGTTCAATGGTTTCATACAGCGAGCTTCTTATGTTGAGGCGCACTGAGATTTACAACACGGCAAAGGCAAAGCTCCCGTTCTGGTATTCAGTTCCGGTGATCTCATGGATTCTTTCTGCCGTGCACAGGAAATCAAAGGCTCAGAAACAGAAAGATTCCGAAAAATCAGCGGTTGAAAAGCTCCTCAGCGAAGAAAAAGCAAGGGCAGATGCCAGACAGGACGAGCTTGACGCAAATGATTCTTTGGATCCGAAAAAGAACCGCAAAAAGGAACTCCGCCGTGCAGCAACGAACATCGAAGCACAGATTGTTCCGGCAAGCAGCACCATCGACCGTGAGCTTGAATCTTACATGAGCGAATGGAACGACAGAATCAGCAAGCAGGCACATGACGATCTGGAGCAGGACATCAACACCCTCATCCGCGACTACACAAGGCGCATATTGAGGATGAACAAGACCGAAGCATTCACGCGCGACAGAATCTCCACGCTTGCAGAAGCACTTGTGGACACACCTACGCTGATGAAAATCAAAAATCATCCGGCACTGAAACGTTATGTAGAGCTTTACATGGTCAAGCTGATCAAAAACATTCCGTAAAACAGGTGCAAAAGGAAATGCCGGGCACATCGTCATGCTTGTTCGGCCATCCGTTTGATTATGAAATCCGCCTCCAAGAACGGAAAGTTTTTGGGGGTTCTTTTTTTATATTAGGAGATAAAAATGCTTGCAAAAAGATTGGAAAAACTGCACCCATATGTTCCGGGAGAGCAGCCGAAAGACAGGGACTATATAAAACTGAACGCAAATGAAAACCCATATCCGCCGGCGCAGGCTGTTAGCGAGGCAATAAAATCCGCACTGGATTCAAAGCGTGAAAAAATCGGACTTTACCCTGACCCGGATTCAAATTCACTCAGGCAGGCCATTGCCGACATGCTCAATTCAACCGGAGGTGTATTCTGCAGCACGGAAATCAGCGGAGAAAAATGCACGCCTTCCGAAAAAGACAAAATTCCTTTCACGGTCACGCCCGACATGATTTTCTGCGGAAACGGAAGCGATGAAGTCCTTAGCTTTGTTTTCTACACTTTTTTTGACGGAGACAGGCCTCTTGTAATGCCGGAGTTTACATACAGCTTTTACCCGGTTTACTGCGGATACTACGGAATCCCGATGCAGACAGTTCCGTTGAAAAAAGACTGGACGCTCGACACTGAAAAAATGCTTGATGAAGCGAACAAAAACGATTCTTCGGTAATATTCGCAAACCCCAACGCACCGACAGGACTTTCACTTTCACGCAGCCAGGTTGCAGAAATGATCAAAAAAGCCCCGAAAGACAGGATTTTTGTGGTCGATGAAGCCTACTGCGATTTCGGAGGAGAAAGCTGCATTCCTCTTCTGAAAGATTTTGACAATCTGGTTATCGTGCGCACGTTCAGCAAAAGCCTTTCGTTCGCCGGGATGAGGCTCGGCTACATAATCTCATCTCCGGAGCTGATAAAGGCCGTCTTTACGGTAAAAAATTCATTCAACCATTTCCCTGTTGATTTTATCACCCAGACAGCAGGGGCCGCATCATGCAAAGAAGCGTGGTACTATGCGGAGAACGCAAAAAAGGTTGCGGACGAAAGGGATTCGTTCATAGAATTTTTACGCAAGAAAGGTTGGTTCGTAATCGACAGCAAGACGAATTTCGTGTTCACAAAAAAAGACGGTCTTTCAGGGGAGGCTATCTACCAGGCCGTAAAAAAATCGGGCATATTGATCCGTCATTTTGCAACTCCGGGAATTGAAGATTTTGTCCGCATAACGATAGGCACTCACGAGCAGATGGAGCAGCTCAAAAAAACGTTGGAGTCATTATGAAATTTTTGGTACTGTCCGACATGCACGGAGATTTTGAAAAACTTGACAGGCTGGACGAAAAATTCAGGGAAGCGGATGCCGTGATTTTCGGAGGGGATTTTTCAAAATTCAAAAGCCCTGAAACCGGTCTTCCTGCAATGGAAGCTCTCTGCAAAAAACATGACGTGATTTTTTCGGTAATCGGAAACTGCGATGAGCCGAACCTTTTGATTGAGTCCGAAGCAAGGGACATTAACGTTGAAGGTTCACTTGTAAATCACGAAGGACTCTTTTTTGCGGGAAGCGGCGGAGGAACCAAATTCTCAGGAGAAGCCCCTTTTGAACGAACCGAAGAAGATCTTCTTTCAGATTTGAAAATCATAAGCGACGGAGAAGACGGGGACTGGAACAACCTGATTCTGATAGTCCACAATCCTCCGAAAGACACCGGGTGCGACAAAATCAAGTCAGGCATCCACGTCGGTTCGCAGGAAATCAGGGACTTCATTGAAAAATACAGGCCCCTTGCCGTTGTGACAGGCCACATCCATGAAAGTGCCGCAGTAGATAAAATAGGCGACAGCGTAATCATGAATCCGGGTGCACTCTTTGAGGGACGCTATGGCTGGCTTGAGGTCGAATCAAGCAACGGAAAATGGGAAGTCAAAAAGTCGGAGCTTCTGGAAATCTAATATAGGACTGTTTTTTTTACAACCCTAATTCACCATGGCACGCCTGTATTCCTCCATGGTGGAATAGGTTTGGAGCGTTCCGTTCCTCATTTGTTCACGAATTTCCTCATGCTCGGCCAGCAAATCATCCGTAAGTTTGTTAAAATCTGCCATGGCTGCATCTGACATGACCGAGCCTCCGTAGTGATTTTAGTTATAATCCCTTTGCGATCCTGAATCCCTGGTATATATATGCTTCGTTCGGGTCGTAGGCGTAGCGGTCGCCCAAGTATGTGAAGAACGTTTCTTCAGACCATCCTGCACCTCTGGCTACACGGGTTTCTCCCATTCTTGGTCCTGTCGCCCTCTGTCCCTTCCTGACGACGCTGTATTCCTTGAACCAGTCCCAGCAGTATTCGATTACGTTTCCGCTCATGTCGAAAAGTCCGGCTCCGTTTGCAATTCCCGAACCTGGATGAATCGGCTCTTCTGCCAGGGGTGAATCTGCTCCGGCCGTACCGACTATATGGGTTCCTTTTGAATTGTCGCTGAGCCATGCAACTTGAGCCTGAGTGATGTTTCCGATTTCTCCGCTTGCATAATCGGCAGTCTGTAAACCTCTTTTCGTTTTGCGGGCTGCATATTCCCATTCGGCTTCTGTCGGAAGTCTGTATCCGTTTGCATCCCAATCACATTCTGCAAGGTCGCAGGAAATGGTATCCCCCGAGTCGCGAAGGACGATTCCACCGAATGAGTAGCAGGGGGTAAGTCCTTCTTTTTCGGAAAGGGCATTGCACCAGACCATAGCGTCATACCAGCTGATTTTCGTCACAGGCTGATATTTTCCCGCCGATGAAGGTTCTCGTCCAACGGTTCCGTTTGAGCCTTCCTGACCAAGGTTTTCAAAATAATATCCGTGGTTTTCCGCCCAAGTCCTGACGCCGTACCAG
>JAFOTA010000075.1 GCA_017421145.1 Treponema sp. | reverse complement strand
TCGGAGCAAAAAGATCCACGATTCTTGTGCTAAGCTCCGTGCTTACTGTTTCTAGCCTCAATTTTTCGTTTGGATAAAGCGGAGTAAGGTTTTCAAACGGGATTCTTGTCTGCGCGACATGCGGCGGATCATAGTTGACCGACTCAATGCGGAGCAATGCAAAGAAACGCTCACCTTCTTTCGGGCTTCTTGTCTGTCCGTAGATTGTATCGCCTGTTTTCAGATTGAAAAGCCTTATCTGGCTCGGTGAAATGTAGATGTCATCCGGTCCCGGGAGATATGAGTTCTGCGGGCTTCTCAAAAATCCGTAGCCGTCAGGAAGAATTTCAAGTGCACCGCTTGCAAAGATGATTCCGCCGTGTTCAGTGTGTGCCTTGAGGATTGAAAAAATGAGATCCTGCTTTTTCATCGGAGCCAGATCGTCAGCACCAATTCCGTATTGAGTGGCCAGCTCACGGAGTTCCGGCATACTCATCTTCGTAAGATCGTTAATCTGGAGGCGCGGCTTTGATTCGTACTCTTCGGGATTTTCTATCCTCTGGTCGGCTTCAACGGCTTCCATGCGAGCCTGGGCGTTTCTCTCGTAGCTTCCGTTCCTGTAATTGTTGTAGCGGCGGTTTCCGTTTCTGTAATTGTTGTAGTTATTGTAGCGTCGTGGTTGGTAATGACCGCCGTTTTCATATTGGGAGGGTCTTTCAGGTCTTTCGGATGTGTAGCGTGCCTGAGGTTCTTGCATCTGCACTCCATCTTGTGCAGGCTCCGGTGCCTGAGAAGGCGACGCTTGTTGCTGGGTTGATTCCGTGCTTGCTTCCTGCGCCGGCTGATCAGAAGACGCTGTGGACTCTTCGGCAGGAACGGCTTTTTTGACAACCCTTCTACGCCTTGGTTTTACGACGGTCTCTTCTGTCTTTTCAGCGGCAGACTCAGCTGAATCCGTCTCGGCACCAGAATTTTCGCTCTGGGATTCATCAACAGCAGAATTAAGTTCGGAACTTTCCGCATCGGGGTTTGCTGTTCGGCGTTTTGTAAATGCCATTCGATTTTCTCCATTTATTTTATATGTAGAATCTCCCGTAAAAAATTAAAATGGGAGTTTTTAATAGGAACAAAAACACATTCCGCATACATACGTAAGAATCAAACGTTAAAAACTAATGTACTTTGGGAATATAAATCTAACTGCTTTTGACCAAGCAATACTGTCATGAAATGCTCTACCTAGGAAACAAACGTTTTTCGCCTGCATTCCTTATCTATATTAACACATAAAAATCTTTTTTTGTCAACAATTTATTTTAACCAGCGGCAATCCACAGGCTGAATTCAAAAAAAGGCCGGAAATCACAGCAAAAAGGCTCCCGGATCAATCAAAATGACGACAAAAACGCTGTTTTGTGCTATAGTGTACGCATGTATCTGGATAATCACAGGATTCTAAAAACCGTGGTCATATGCGTAATAGCAGTGGCAATGAACGTTTTGACCATGTACATCTTCTACAATTGGATGAAAATTCCGCTCTTTTTCGACACAATCTGGACTGTGGCCGTAGTTTTCTACTCAGGTCTTGTTCCGGGACTGTGCGTTTCCCTTGCCTACAACGCAATAAACGCGCTTATCTGGACGATGCAGCAAGGATTTTTCGACCCGTTCATCATGCTCTATGCCGTCTGCGGAGTGCTGATCGTTTTTTCCACATGGATTTTTGCAAGGCGCAAGGAAGAATTCCAAATAAGCGTGCCGGTCACAATACTCTATCTTTTCCTCATAGCGCTTCTTTCGTCATTCTGCACGATCGTGGCCGGAGGCATCATCGATTTTTTCCATTACAAGTATTACGAAATCCCGGACATGATGAACCCGATCAAAAAATTCACGGAAAGCTTCGTCCACCAGCAATTTTCACTGCTCGCATCCTGCATCCTTGGGCAGATTCCCATATCCTTTTTGGACAGGCTTCTTGCGACTTTTTCAGGATTCGGAATCTACTCTCTTGCACGGAAATTTCTTAAAGAGAACTGATGCCATGACAGAAAAACCGCTCAGCCCTGCAGAAATGGAAGAAATCCTCAAAAGCTACACCACGATTTTCATCATATTCGACATAGTGTTTTTTTCCATGATATTCATTTTCATAATCCTTCTGATCCATTACATAAAGTCAAGGAAAAACATCAGGGACTCAAACGAATACCTCATGTACACAATAAAAGGTCAGGAAGAAGAACGTGAGCGCATTGCACGGGAACTTCACGACACTGTTGCCCAAAACATACGCTGGTGCAAAAGCCTATGCGAAAAATCGGACGCGAAGGACAAGCTTTCTCAGATAGAAGAATATCTTTCAAAATCGCTTTCCCAAGTCCGGTCGATAAGCTACAACCTTGCTCCGCCGGACATTACAAAAAACGACTTCCTTTTGTGCATAAAAAATCTGTGCGAGGAGTTTACGGAAAATTCATCTGCAGGCATAAGGCTTTCCATACTTGAAAATACCACGGCATCTTTTTTGAACAGGGATGAAATACTGAACCTTTACAGAATCGTTCAGGAGGCGCTGAGCAACATCTCAAAACATGCTGAGGCTGACGAAATAGTAATTTTGATCCGAAACCAAGCAGGAAGCGAAGAAAAGGGTCTTTATATTTTTATAAGCGATGACGGAAAAGGCTTTGACGTAGAAAAGGTTGACGCTAAAAAACACTTCGGACTAAAAGGAATGAAAAAGCGTGCAGATTTGATCGGAGCGGAACTTTCCGTTGTTTCCAAAAAAGACTACGGAACACAGGTAAAGATTTTTAAATCCGAAAGCCGCAAATCAAATATACTGGGGGGGGGTATAAGAATGAACAGCAAAAATAACGGTTTTTTTGTCGTGGAAGACCACACGGTCACCAACATAGGACTTACCTCTTTGATCGGGCAAAAAACCGGTCTTGCTTGCCTTGGCTCTGCTTTTTCAAAATCTGAAGCACTGAAAAAGATAAGGGCACTTGCAGAAAGTGGTTCTGAAAATCTTCCCGGAATTATTATACTGGATTTATTTTTGGGAGAAGAAAGCGGCATTGATGTGCTTAGGTTCGTCCGATCCGAATACCCTTCCATAAAAATTCTGGTCTATTCGATGTATGCGAAGCCCGGAATTCTTTCGCTTGTCCTGGAAGAAGGCGCACATGGTTTCGTTGAAAAATCAGCCCCTGAATCCATACTGATTACGGCCGTCAAAAAAATCATTTCGGGGGAAACGTTCATCCAGCAGAATCTTGTCTCCTCGCTTTTTACATATAAAACAATGTACGACGGACTTACAAGGCAGGAACAGAACGTTTTCAAAAAAATCCTTGAGCGCAAGGGCAAGGTGCAGATTGCAGAGGAGCTTGGCATATCCCCGCGTTCGGTGGACAACTATTTTACCCGCATTTTTGAAAAGACCGCATGCAAAAACATCCATGAAGTGATTTCAAAATACGGAGAATAAAATCCGTCTGCCGCAAAAAAAACTGTGAAAAATTCACGGAAAACTTGTGAAATTTTCACGAAATTCATATGTAAAAATTCATTGATTTTTGTGAAAACATACTCACTACAAAACAACAAAAACGTAGTAGCATTTTTTAAACTCCAATTTTGGAAAAAACATTTAAAGCATGGAGGCAGAAAATTGATGCACACGTTAAAAAAAACATTCCTTACGCTTGCCCTTGCGCTTGCGTTCGTATCGGCGGAGGCTGCACAGAACACAGGCCGCATAATGATTCCCGAAAGCAAGCTGAAATTCAAGGCGAACGAAGATTATACGGAAGTGACCATTACCGGCTGCACTTTAGGACAGAACGACTACCGCCAAGCCAACGGAAAATGGCTTGAAATTCCCTCGAAGATTCAGGGCGTACCCGTGACGAAAATAGGCGACGAAGCTTTTTCTTTTGCAGGTGACAGCTCTTACAAAGTCGGGCTTTGGATTCCAGACGGCATAACGGAGCTGGGGAAAACAGCATTCTATTATTCACAATTCATCTCGATAAGGCTTCCGGAAGGTCTTAAAGAAATTCCTGGTGCAGAAAGAGTCAACGACCATATATATATTGACGGATGTTTCTGTAAATGTTCTGCTAAAAGCATAAACATTCCTTCAACAGTAGAGTACATAGGTGCAGAAGCTTTTTATTATTGCAAACTGGAAGAAGCAGTCATTCCCGCAGGTTGCAAAATATGTACATGCGCATTCTCCGACTCAGGAATCAAGAAGCTCACATTCCCGAAGGGACGAATTTATTTTGACATTAAACTTAAGCTTATAAATGATAGGAGTTTAAGTTTACCATTCAAAGATTGCGACAGCCTTGAGACAATCGTCATACCGAAAGAGCTGGACGTATTGTACAGAATAACTAATTATGGCTCCCCTGTTATTTATGACAACCTCAAACTCTCGGATTTCATTATGGGGGACAAAATCAACGATAACTTTGCCCTGCAAAAGTCGCTTAAGGCAGTGAACGTAAGGGACAAATACAAAGTTGAAGGAGAAGAGGCTCTTGACGCGTACAACAAGGCCGTATCCGAAAAGAATTGGGATCAGGCAAGATCCATCGCACAGAACACCTACACTCTTTTCTACACAGGACAAAACGTCCATTACGAAGAATATAAAGAATGGTCAAAGCGCGTCACGGACGCTAACTGCACACTGTACGACAAGGCCATGTCAGAAAAGAATTGGGCTCAGGCGAAATCTATTGCACAGAACACCAGCGATTTCTTTTATTCCTTCT
>JAFOTA010000074.1 GCA_017421145.1 Treponema sp. | reverse complement strand
TTGACAGGCGCGTATTCCTTGAGGTAAGGCACGTCCATTTCGGTACCGTCCACGTTTACCTTAGCCGAGATAAAGTCCGTGAAACTATCGAAATGAAGCGTGTCGTGTTGGGGGAACGAGCATACCTACGTTCATGTCATCGTTTACGGTGTAGACATAATCAAGCCCTGCCTCTGCATAAAGCCTTGTGTTTATGTAGTACAGGGCAGAAACGCCACCCTCGGCTGAAAAAGAGAATGTATTGAGGAATTCTGAATCTATTCCGTGTGAAAAATGGAATTTTATCTCGTTGAAGTGGGTGAATCCCGCTCCGGCATGGAATTCCACGAAAAGCCTGCGCTTGTAGACAGGAAGCTGATAGAGGAAAAGGATGTGTCCTGTTTCCATGTTTCCGTCCACCGGATATTCTTCAAACTTTCCGTTGTAACGGCTGTACGTTGCCCTGAGTCCCACACCGATATAGCCCCATACGAATTTCAGAGGTATGAAAGTCACCCTGACCTGTGCGCTCAAAGGCAGGATCGGAGCGTCCATATATTCCGGAAGAGTTCCATCATGCAGGATTACAGGCATCATGTAGCCGCCCTCAATGTCCAGGTCGAACCATTTCTTGAATTTTACGACCAGTTCAGAAGCGGCAGTTTCATCGGAGTGCAGTCCGCTTGCATCACGGGCATAAAGATGGTATGTTCCGGCACTCAGACGCCTCATGTCAAACTGAAGCGAAATCTTTCTGTTGCGCTCGTCATCATGAGAAATCACTTCTATAGGATTTATCCTGCGTACCAATCCTTTAAGGGAATATTCCGTGTGAGGGGCAAAATCATTTCCGGTAGCCGGCATGAAAAGATTCTGTCCTTCAACGTCGATTATACCGTCGTTTTCAAAATCATCGAGGTAAATGATTGACCTCATGTAGAGGGGATAGCTTACTGAACGGATCTCCGGCTTATATGCCTTGTGGACTTCAAATTCATCATAGGCCGTCATGTCCTCTTCTATTCCGCCGAGAATGTTGTACACCGTAATCACCGACCTGTAGTTTCCAGGAGGCAGCATCGGCTCAATATATATGATGCATGATTCGGTTTCCTCTTCATTCGTGACGTAGGTAAAATACTGTTCATATTTTCCGGTCGTCTCATTTTTCTTTTCGATTAGGATTCCGTATTTCAGTACGTCCCCGGCACTTTCCCAGCTGAACGGCTGACGCACTGTGTTGTTTGCGGCGTTTTCATTTTGCGTATCGCTCAAAAAATCGTAGTCATTGCTTTCCGGATCCGCTTCCTGGCAGAACAAAGTCCAGTACGGCAGGCTTAACAGATATAGAACCATTAAAGATACGGAACGCTTTCTACTGAGCATACAGATCCCCCATGTTCTTACGTTTTCCTCCCGTAGAATTCAGAGAATAATCAATGGTAAAGGTGTTTTCGCTCTTATAGCCGTCAATGAGTATCTCGGTTTTGTCATCGGTCATGCGCACTCCCCTTACAGTCCATTTAAAATCGCCCCTTGAAAGCGATGCCAGATCCTCAAGTTTGAATTCAGTGGTTGAATTGCCGGCGATAATTTCTTTCCTTACAAGCTTGTCTTCCTTATATATTTCAAGTATATAGTCTTCCGCCCTTTGTACAGGCTGCCACTTGAAGATTATGTAAGGAGTCTTCCTGAGGTAGTCTGCATCGAACATGTTTCCGCCTTCGGTGCGTGCATCCCCCGGTTGTGCAAAAGGAGGAATCTCGCTTACCGTAAAATACGCCGGACGTGCTGACGAAATGTCAAGGTTGTCAAGCGTCGTTGCATTTACGGTCCATTCATAAGTACCGGCAGAAAGCGGAGCCGACTTGTATGAATATCCGGTCTGACGCAGGACTTTCGTTCCGGCACTCAAACCGCTTCTTTTTGAAAGCACGATGTCTGCCTTTGAAAAGCTTTCACCGGAGCTCCATGTAAACACAGGCGGATTTTCAATCGCTTCCCATCCGTCTATGACCACGCCGTCAATCGGGTAGACCAAAGTTGCCGGGCGGATTTTTCTCAGCGAGAAGGTTGCCGTACCAAGAGAGCTGCTCCTACGTGAAGAATGCTCGGTCTCGTACTTATATGACTGGACTTCCCATCTGTAGGCGCCCTCTTCATAGCCTTCCATGCTGATCGGGAAAGAGGTTCCGTCTATGAAATTCTCATCCAGAAGAAGGATTCCTCCGTTGTCCTTGTAAAGCTTGATGCGGTAATAATCCGCGCCTTCCTGAGCCTGCCAGTGGAACGAATACCTTTCTCCCGGACGCACTACAGCCCTCTTCGCCGCAGTTGGATCAAGGAGCACAGGTGCTTCAAGCTCTCCCACCACAAAAAATTTCTTCGGGTTCGTTGCAGTGGAAAAATCCTCGCCTACCGAAGCAAGCCTCCAGTAATACGTTCCCTGAGCCAAGTTCACGCCGCTGTAAGAGTTTCCGTTGACCTCCGAATCAAAGACGATGTTCTTGAAATCAGGATCACCGGCAATCTGGATATGCTGCTCAAAAGTAAGGTTCGACTTCCATGTAAAGCTCACGTCAGCAACGAGAGGCCGCCATATTTCATATCCTTCAGACGGGAATATCGTCCTCTGCTCGACTTTTCCGTCCACTGCATAAAACGACCTCACCTTTGCCGCAGGAGAGACGTTTCCTTCACCGTCAATCTGTGTCACGGACCAATAATACTGCCCGTCCTTCAAATTTAAAACATCTTCTTTGGATAAGGTAACGAAATTTTCCCTTGTTTCTCTAATAAAAACAGGAGAAGACAGATTTTGGTTCTGTGAAAGAGTCACCTTGTACGTTGCAGGTTCGTTTTCCATCCTCCATGAAAGATGGAGCCTTTCCTGCTGCTTGTTTACGAATTCACCGTTGACCGGAGTGTAAAGTACAGGCGCACCAAGTACACCGCGCTTCACTATATTGAACGAGCCTATTTCCGAAGGATTCGTAAGCCCGATTTTGTTTGCCGTATAATAGGGTGTCACCTGCCAATAGTAAGTCCCTTCTGAAAGCGTTGACAAAATGATCGAAGAGCTTGAAGACCTCTGCTCCAGCACCGGATTTTTCATGTCAGGAGATTTTGACACCACAAAATTGTATGCCGTGGCAGATTTTGATTCCGTCCATATAAAGCGCACCGAAGGATTGCTCTTCCTGTACTGGTATGTATAATCCTGAACCGGAGTGATCAGTTCCGGCTTTAGGCTCTGCACCACCTGTATCTTGCCTGAGCATGAGCTTTCCGCATTTTCACCGGATGAAAGGCTCCAATAATAGATGCCTTTTGTGAGGGGGACATAAGTTTCCGTCATTCCGCCGCACTGGATTTCCTGAACCATGCTTGAAAAAGACTTGTCCTCCGAAATCCTGAGCGTAAGGTTTTCAAGGAATTTTCCGCCCTGCCACTTGAAATGCACGTTGCAAAGCCCGTCGTCATAATAAATAATCTTTTCGTTGTAATAAGGACTGAGCGCAAAAAAGCCGTCCTCTTTGATTCCGCCCTGATCCAAGGAAACGGATTTTCCGCCGTCAAACACGGTTCCGTCTTCGAGCATGATTTTTCCGTCCTGGACTATCACGTTCACGGTACCGCTTTCAGTCTGCATGGTGATTTTAGTACCGGAAGTCACGCGTAAAAGCGTTCCTGATGACGTGAGGATAAAATCAGAAGTTCCCGAAGATGAATCTACCACTGCAAATCCGTCTTCTACCTCGGCACCGAAAGTACCGTCTTCATGCCTGAAAACCTGGGCCATGGTATTTTCCGCAAGCTCAAGAGTCGTACCGTCGTCAAACCAGACCGTAGCCTCAGACAAAGCAGCCGTATGGATGGTGTCTCCGTTGTACACCGGTGATTTCTGGCGCAATCTGTCCCAAACCACGCGGTCAAGGAATTTTCTCTGTGCAGTCTTATATTTGAACGTGATTTCCGCAATCGGTTCTTCGTCCATCTTTTCCAACGCACGGAAAAAACTTCTGTAGAAAAACAGAAAGCACACGGAAGCGGCTATGAGACATATTACTACTGAAATCCAAAAAGGAACGGCTAAATCATTTCTTAACCTGAATTTTGTTTTCTTCTTCATTCAAGTTCACCGATTCAAATTCTGGAATTGGAATTCCGAGCAGGTTCCTCATTTCGTTCAACGTCTTTGGACCAGTCGGACCGACACAACGGGCGCAGTCTTCATCAAGTACGAAATCTTTATCAGAAACCCTGAAGAATTCTTCTATATTGAACTGCGGCATGTTTACTACACCGTAGAAATGCTGGGCACCCTTTCCCTTGACCTCGAATTCAACGGGAATCATTTCCACGACTATTTCGTTAGCTTCATTTTCCTTGGAAAGCGTAAAATTGTTTTCCTCGCACTTTATGTAATCTTTTTTAAGAAGATTGTATGTGTCCTGAGTTATGAGGATGTCCGTTCCACAAGGCTTGTTTGAGCTTTCGGTACGGCTTGCAAAGTTTACGCTGTCACCGATGGCAGTATATTCCATCTTGTCTTCGCTTCCCATGATACCGCAAGTGGCACGTCCTGTGTTGATACCGCATCCGATCCTGATGTGTGGCTTGTATTTTGCCTTTGCCTCATGTTCATGGGCTTTCGTGAACGCCTCGGCATCCTTGTTGTACTGCATGAGTGCATAGCGCATTGCAATGGTACCGCGGATTGCGCTGACTGCATCATACATGACATGTGCGCGGTGCTTCTCTTCCTTTTCTTTTTTGGTCGGGTCGGAATCTGGAAGAAGCTCGAAACCAAGGTCTTCGTCACGGAGAATTCCCCATACCGCCATGATTGCGTCGCCTTCAAATTTATCGATCGTACCGCCGGAAATGGTCACGCAGTTTACCATGCGGCTCATGTAGTCATTCAGGAACCCGATTATTTCACGCGGGCTTTCTTCACCGAAACGGTTTTTGAATCCGTCTGAAATTGCGGTGAATCCACGGATGTCCGAGAAGAATATGGTAACGTCCTTCAGGTGAGGCTCAAAATCTATTTCCTTCCTTGCAATGGCTTTTGCAACGCCCCTGTTCGTAAAGCGTGCGAAAGTATTAAGGAATTCCTGCTCATCCTTCGTACTCTGGTTGAGGATACCGATTTCATCATGCCTGCGGTCATTGAGCAATGAGATTATGTGCGAGTTGAAGTTACCCTTCTGGATTTCTTCTGCAGATGCCGTAAGATGACGGAGCGAACGTGAAATGGCAAAGCGGCTGAACGTAAGGATAAGTATGATGGAAACAAAAAGCACCACGCCCATGAGCATGAGGTTGTTCTTGAAAGT
>JAFOTA010000073.1 GCA_017421145.1 Treponema sp. | reverse complement strand
GTTTAAAATGATGCTGAATTCCTGAAAATTTTTACTTGGATGGGAACCGATTTGCAAGAGCAAACAATACATTTCCATAAAAAACATTGTTCTGCATGGGCGACAACCATTTTTTCTAAAACAACAGGGCTTCGGCATGACAAAACCAATAGAGTTTTGCAACACAGGAGTGGGACGTAGGCAAAAAGTAAGGAGGGAGCCCTTGAGGGAGGTTACCTTGCTTTTTGCCGTCAACTGGGACCCGCTCATGTGGTGCATTTATCAATAGATTTCATGCTGAAGCCATGTTGTTCCTAGGACTTCTTGACAGAGAGCTTAAATCAAATTTAAACTGGAGATTATTGAAGCTCATTCGAGATTTCAAAATGGAGGATTATATGAAAAAAATCATCAGTAGGATTGCGGTTGTTTTTGCCGCTGCAATTTTGGTTTCAACTTTCACAGGTTGTCTTTCTCTTTTTACGACCACGACAAGCACGGTAAGGGCTGCTGATCCTGTTCTTGAAGGCACTTGGACGGGTGCGACCAACAGCTACAGCTATGACATCGAAAGATCCGGTTCAGTGTATACGTTCAAGAGCTACACACTTTTGCGCGACGGAACAAAAAGCTATAACCGCGACATGACTTCATTCGAGCGCGGAGAACGCAGGGTTGAAACTTCCACATCAGGCTATCTCTACGGATACAATTCAAGCAGGCCGGGTTGGGTCGCATACTACTACACTTTCAGCAGCTCAAGCGCAACGCTCACTTCACTCACCACTGTTTCCGGCGGTTCTGTATGGAGCTCACTTGAAGAGGCGAAGGCCGGTGCAGACAAGAATTATCCTGGAGCCGTAAAAATCAATTTGAAGCGCTAAGGAAACACTGAATAATCTGAAAGCGGGTAGCATACCCCGTATGCTCATTCAGTGTTAACCATAAAACCCTAAGCGTTTTTTTGTAAAACCGGATGCCTGGGCATGTTTTTGCGTACCCCGGCGTCCGGTCAATTTATGTTTGGATTATCCACATGAAAAAGACAAATGCAATGAGGATTCTGGACGGTCTTGGAATTGCGTATGAAAGTGCGGAATATGAAGACGACGGAGAGCATGAGCTTGCAAAAGGAGCTGCGCTCAGGATGGCTGAAAAGCTTGGTGTTCCTGCTGAAACGGTTTTCAAGACCATAGTCATGCGGACGGAAACCAAGGAAATCTGCGTGTTCTGTCAGAGTGCGGTAAGCGAGATAAATTTGAAAAAAGCAAGGCAGGCAGCTGGTTGCAAGGAGATTGCCCCGGTCAAGCCTGATGAGCTTCTCGGCATCACGGGTTATATACGCGGCGGTTGCACTCCGGTCGGAATGAAAAAAAAGTTCCGTACTTTCATCGATGAAACCGTAATACTTCATGACAAGGTATGCATAAGCGGCGGACAGCGCGGCATCCAGATAAAAATCAAGCCCGATGACCTGATACGTGCGGTCGATGCTGTCGTATGCGATCTGGAAATGGTGTAAAAGGAAACGAAAAAAAGGGGCTGCCCTGTTGGTTCCGTCATGCATGATTGAACTTTGGACAACCCCGTATGGATTTTATCTATAGGATCAGCTGAACCTTCTGTCGTCGATCCTCTTTGTCTTCTTTTCGCTTCTTGGAAGTTCCCCGATTCCCACCACTTCGACTTTCGGCGTAAGATTGTATTTCTGCTTGAAGATGTACTGAATGCCCAATGCAGCTTCAGTGCGGTCAACCCCCATTTCCACTTCCACCATGACTGTCATCTGGTCCTTTCCGTCAACATGCTCGACTATTGCGCGGTATTCGCTTGACGTTCCAGGAACTGACTTTATCACGTCTTCGATTGTGCTTGGGAAAATGATGTTTCCCTTGACCTTTATCATGTCATCGCTGCGTCCGAGAATCTGTGAGATGCGAGGGTATGATCTTCCGCACGGACATTTTTCGGTTACGAACGATGCAAGGTCATGTGTCCTGAAGCGGAACAACGGCGCACCTTCCTTGACCAAAGTCGTGAGCGTGATTTCTCCTATCTCTCCTTCCGGCACCGGCTCTCCTGTTTTAGGATCCAGAATCTCCAGGTAGACATAATCATCGAAAATATGCATTCCCTTGTCTGACTTGTCGCAGTTGATACCGATACCTGGTCCGTAGCATTCGGTCAGTCCGTAAATGTCATAAAGCTCTATGCCGAGGATGTTGTGGATGCGGTCCCTCATTTTTTCGCCCCAGCGTTCAGAGCCTATGATTCCTTTTTTAAGCTTGATGTTCTTTCCGATGCCGCGTGATTCCACCTGCTCTGCAAGAAGAAGTGCATATGAAGATGTCGCGCAGATTACCGTAGCACTAAGATCCTGCATCATCTGGAGCTGTTTTTCAGTGTTGCCCGGTCCCATTGGTATTGCCATTGCACCAAGCTTTTCGCATCCTGCCTGAAATCCTATGCCTGCAGTCCAAAGTCCGTAACCCGGCGTAATCTGTATCCTGTCTTTTTTTGTGATTCCGGCCATCTCATAGCAGCGCGCGAACATGATTGCCCAGTCTTCCACGTCTTTTTTTGTGTACGGTATGATAACCGGCGCTCCGGTCGTTCCGCTTGATGAATGGATTCTGACAATCTCATCTTCTGGAACAGTGGCAAGACCAAGAGGATAAGCATCCCTCAAATCCTGCTTTGAGCAAAACGGGACGAGCTTTTCAAAATCTGCCTGAGTCTTTATGTCTTCGGGATTCACGTTCTTGAACCGTTCGGTATAGAATGGATTTCCGAATTCTTTTACACGCTTGATCTGCGCACGGATTTGTTCCAGCTGTTTTTCTGTCATCTGCATAATCTTTCCTCAATAAATCTGGTAAAAAGTAAAAGGCACTTTGAATTTTACGTGCCTTTGTTACTGTTTATAGTAACACCAGATCTAAGTATTGTCAAGAAAAGTTTATTGAAGGAAAGCATCGATCGCTTCCGCGCATTCCCTTCCTTCATGGATTGCCCAGACTACAAGTGACTGACCCCTGTGCATGTCGCCTGCCGTGAATATTTTTTCGTTCGCCGTCTGGTAGATTTCTCCGCTTGATGTTGCCACCGTGTTCCTTGGTGAAAGAGCCGCGTTGAATGCGTTTGCAGCGTAATCTTCACAGCCCAGAAATCCTGCCGCAACGAGAATCAGGTCGGCCGGGAGTTCTTTTTCGCTTCCTTCGATTTCAACGAGCTTCCGCACTCCGTCAACCAGTTTGAATTCCACCTGCACCGTTTTGATTCCGCATACTTTTCCGTTCTTTGAATGGACTTCTTTGATCGTCGTTTTGTATACGCGCGGATCATGACCGAATTTTGCAATGGACTCTTCTGCTCCGTAATCAGTCTTCAGGACTTTCGGCCACTGCGGCCAAGGATTGTTCGCTGCACGCTCAACCGGTGGACAAGGCATCATTTCGATCTGCACGACTGATTTGCAGCCAAGGCGTATGCATGTTCCGGTACAGTCGTTTCCTGTGTCGCCGCCGCCCAAAACGATAACGTCTTTTCCTTCAACCGATATTCCTTTTTTTTCAAGCGAAAGATGTATGTTCTTGTTGGTGATTATAAGGTCGCTTCCGAATTTTTCCTGTGCTTCGTTAAGCGCCGTTACTGATTTTGTAACCTTGGTCAAAAAATCTACGGCAAACATAAGGCCGCCCTGTTCTCCCGGCAAAAGATTTTCAACACCGGCAGCAGAAAGAGGACGTGCTTTTTTTGCACCGCAGCAGAGGGCAACCGCATCATAGTTTTTGAGTATGTCATCCGCAGAAAAATTACGTCCTACGTCGGCGTTGAAAATAAAATCCACGCCTTCGGCTTTCATGAAATCAATCCTCCGCTCAACGATTTTTTTGTCGAGCTTCATGTTCGGGATTCCGTACATCAAAAGTCCGCCTGCCCTGTCTTCCCTTTCATATACGGTAACCGAATGTCCGCGCCTGTTGAGCCAGTCGGCAACCGCAAGCCCTGCAGGTCCTGAACCGATAACTGCAATCTTTTTTCCCGACCTTTTTTCAGGAGGCGTAGGTTTCATGTACCCGGAAGAAAATGCATGCTCAATTATAAAAAGCTCGTTGTCGTGGATCGTGACGCTTTCATCTCCTGTAGTCGGACATCCTGAGTTGCACGCTTTTTCACACAGTGCAGGACACACGCGCCCGGTGAATTCAGGAAAGCTGGAAGTCTTTAAAAGTCTCCACGCAGCCATATCGTACTGACCGTTGTAGAGAGCATCGTTCCATTCAGGAATATAATTGTGAAGCGGACAACCCGTGACCATCCCGGCCAGTTTTATCGCGCTCTGGCACATGGGAACGCCGCAGTTCATGCATCGTGCCGCCTGTTCCCGACGCTTTTTTTCATCGAGAGCCGGATGAAATTCCTTGAAGTTCGTGATTCTTTCCAATGGAGGAAAATTACCGTTTTCAACACGCTTGTAATCCATAAACCCAGTTACTTTGCCCATTTTTGCACCTCAGTTTAAAAAAAAAGACGCAACGGAATTTCGGTTCCGAAGCGTCCTCGCATTTTGTAGCTTTATTATTCTCTTTTATAAAAAAATGTCAACAGCCTTATATGTCAGGGACCCGCTCATGTGTTGCATTTATCAATAGATTTCATGCCGAAGCCCTGAGCATAAAAATCATTTCCCTTGACACCAACAAACCAAATTCATATAATGATTCCCAGTCAACGGCAAAGAGGTCGTAGGCAAACTCTTTTTTAAATGAAAAGAATTTGTCTACGGCCTTTTTTTTGTCGCGCAATAGGAGATTTCATGAAGACACTTTACGAACCATCTTTTGAACATGACAACTGTGGAATCGGAGCGGTTGTAAGCATTGACGGAATCAAAAGCCACCGTGTTGTGGAAAATGCCCTGTCTATCGTAGAGAAATTGGAACATCGTGCAGGAAAGGATGCTTCAGGAAAAACCGGCGATGGTGTCGGAATACTTCTGCAGATTTCGCATGGATTTTTCAAAAAGGCTGCCGCCGGTCTGGTTGAAAATCTCGGTGAACGCGATTATGGAATCGGACAGTTTTTCTTTCCCGGTGAAAGCGCCGCATGTGAAAGCGAAAAATCACGCTTCGAAGCCGTCTGTAAAAACCAGGGACTGAAATTCCTTGGCTGGAGATCCGTTCCCGTAAATGCGGCCGTCCTCGGTAAAAAAGCCCGCGACTGTATGCCGTCAATCTGGCAGGGATTCATTTCCCGTCCTGAAAAATGTGAAAAAGGACTTGAATTCGACAAGCAGCTTTATGCCGCACGACTTGCATTTGAAAAAGAATCAGGAAAAACATACGTCTGCTCACTTTCATCACGTACAATAGTCTACAAAGGAATGTTCCTCGTCCATGAGCTTCGCACTTTTTATTCCGACCTCCAGTCACAGGATTATGAATCTTCGCTCGGAATCGTCCACTCACGCTTTTCAACGAACACAAACCCAAGCTGGCAGCGCGCACACCCGAACAGATTCATCGCACACAACGGCGAAATCAATACGATCCGCGGAAACGTTGACCGCATGATAGCACGTAACGGTGAAGTAGATACAAGCGGAAGCGACTCTGCAATGCTCGACAACACCCTCGAATATTTTGTGATGAACGGACTCCCTCTGCCTCTTGCAGTCATGGTATGTATCCCGGAGCCTTGGAAGCATGACGACTCGCTTACAGAACAAAAGCGCGATTTCTACCATTATTGGGCGACCATGATGGAACCTTGGGACGGACCTGCAGCAATCTTGTTCAGCGACGGAGACGTTCTTGGAGCAACCCTTGACCGCAACGGACTCAGACCAAGCCGCTATTACATCACAAAAGACAACATGCTCATCCTTTCAAGTGAAGTCGGCGTGCTTGATATCCCGGAAAATCAGATTGTGGAAAAAAGCCGCCTCATGCCGGGACGCATGCTTCTTGTAGACACAGTGCAGAAAAGGCTCATATCAGATAAAGAAATCAAAAATGCATTTGCCGGTGAACATCCTTACGGCGAATGGCTCAGCCAGAATATCGTTCCTCTTTCAAGCCTCAAAATCCCGAACAAAAAAATCCCGGTTTCCACATTGGAAGAGCGCAACAGACTTTACCGCGCATTCGGATGGAACTACGAAGACGTGAATGAAATGGTTCTTCCCATGGCACGCACAGGTGTTGAGCCGATCGGTTCAATGGGAGTCGACACTCCGCTTGCATGTATGAGCGACAAGCACCCGAGCCTTTTTGAATATTTCAAGCAGCTCTTTGCTCAGGTCACGAATCCTCCGATCGATTCACTCCGCGAAAAAATCGTCACTGACACGACCGTTTATGTTGGTACTGACGGTGACATACTCAACACAAAAGGAAAGAACTGCCATGTCCTTGAAATAAACAACCCGATTCTTACCGGCGTTGACATGATAAAAATCAAGGCGCTTAACCAGCCGGGACTCCGCACAAAAACGCTTTCGCTCCTTCTCAAAATTGAAAACGGAAAGCTCAAGCTGGAAAATGATGAGGGGGAAGTCTCCCCCTGCGCGTCCACTCCGTCGGCCGCTACCCTCTCTGCGGGGGACACCCCCGCAACGCCCCCGAAAGAATCGGTTCTTGAAAAGGCGCTCGAAAATCTTTTTGCGCAGATCGATTCCGCATACGGCGAAGGATACAACATCATCGTCCTTTCCGACCGCGGCGTGGATGAAACGCATGCTGCCATTCCTTCATTGCTTGCAGTTTCAGCAGTTGAGCAGTATCTTGTCCGCACGAAAAAACGCACGAAAGTTTCCATGATTCTTGAAACGGCAGAAGTCCGCAACGTACATCAGGCTGCAATGTGCCTTGGCTATGGAGCGCGCGCAATAAACCCATATCTTGCTCATGAAGCCATTTCTGAAACGATAGACCAGAAGCTTTTGGACAAAGACTATCACACTGCAATCGACGACTACAACAAGGGCATTATCAACGGCATAGTAAAGATTGCCGCAAAAATGGGAATCAGTGCGGTCCAGTCATATCAGTCAGCGCAGATTTTTGAAGCCGTCGGAATCTCACAGGACGTAATAGAAAAATATTTTACGAACACAGTGAGCCGCGTAGGTGGAATCGGGCTTAAGGAAATCGAAGAGGACATAATCTACCATCACAACCAGGCATGGAATCCGAACGGTCTTTCAGTGAACACCCATCTTGATTCAGTCGGCTATCACAAAATGAGGCGCGGTCCGAATGCAGAAGACCACTTGTACAATCCTGAGACAATCGTTGCACTTCAGGAAGCAACCCGCAACGGAGATTATGCACGTTTCAAGGAATATACGGCACTCGTTGACTCAGACGAGCATCCGCACACGCTCCGCGCAATGATCGGCTTTGATTTTGACAAGGCAAAAGAAATCCCGCTTGATGAAGTTGAAAGCGTAGATCGGATCGTCCAGCGTTTCAAGACAGGTGCCATGAGCTACGGTTCAATTTCTGAAGAAGCCCACAAATGCATGGCAGAGGCGATGAACAATCTGCATGGAAAATCAAACTCCGGTGAAGGCGGTGAAAAACCAGAGAGGCTCGGAACTAAATTCAATTCAGCGATCAAGCAGGTTGCATCAGGGCGTTTCGGAGTCACCGAAGAATATCTTCTTTCTGCACGTGAGATTCAGATAAAAATGGCGCAGGGAGCAAAACCGGGTGAAGGCGGACATCTTCCGGGCGGAAAAGTCTATCCGTGGATTGCAAAGACACGCTATGCAACTCCGGGTGTCGCATTGATTTCTCCGCCGCCGCATCATGACATCTATTCTATAGAAGATTTGGCACAGCTCATTTACGATTTGAAAAATGCAAACCGCAGTGCAAGAATCAGCGTCAAGCTTGTAAGCGAAGCGGGAGTCGGAACGATTGCTGCAGGCGTTGCAAAAGCGGGTGCCCAGGTCATATTGATTTCAGGACATGACGGCGGAACAGGTGCTGCTCCAATATCTTCCATCCACAATGCCGGTCTTCCATGGGAACTTGGGCTTGCGGAAGCTCATCAGACATTGATCCAGAATGATCTCAGAAACCGTGTCGTAATCGAAACAGACGGAAAGCTTATGAGCGGACGTGACGTTGCCATAGCATGCCTTCTTGGTGCCGAAGAATTCGGATTTGCAACCGCTCCTCTCGTAACCATGGGATGCCGCATGATGAGGGTATGCCAGAGCGATACATGTCCCTTCGGTGTTGCGACGCAGAATGAAAAACTCCGCGCACGTTTTGCAGGAAAACCGGAATATGTCGAAAATTTCATGCGCTTTATCGCACAGGAACTCCGTGAATACATGGCAAAGCTCGGTGTACGTACCATCGATGAAATGTGCGGACGCGTCGATTTGCTTAAGATAAAAGAAAAGCAGGGATTCAAGAGAGCCGGACTCGTTGACCTTTCAAGAATCATCGCAAGCGCAAAAACCGAAAGCGGAAAGATTCTCGGCGAAAAAGACTGGTTCGATTTCGGACTTGAAAAAACTCTTGATATGAAAGAGCTTCTTCCTTTGTTCGAAAAATCTGCTTCTGAAAAATCATCCGGCTTCAATCCAAAGCTTTCAATCTGCTCAACTGACAGAACGGCAGGAACCATACTTGGAAGCGAAATCCAGAAAAAATTCGGTACGTCGCTTTCAGAAGACAGCTACAAGATTCATTTTGAAGGCGGCGCAGGACAAAGTTTCGGTGCATTCATTCCAAAGGGACTAACGCTTTCACTTACCGGAGATGCGAACGACTATCTCGGAAAGGGATTGAGCGGAGGAAAGCTCGTCATCAAAAAAGCGGCCGGCTTTGAAGGAAATGCAGAAGAAAACATAATCGTCGGAAACGTCGCTCTCTTCGGTGCAACAAGCGGAAGCGCATTCATCAACGGTGTTGCCGGTGAACGTTTCTGCGTAAGGAATTCAGGTGCTGTTGCCGTAGTCGAAGGATGCGGTGATCACGGCCTTGAATACATGACCGGTGGAACTGCCGTTATCTTGGGACGTACCGGAAGAAACCTTGCGGCTGGAATGAGCGGCGGCATCGCATATGTTCTGGACGAAAACCATGATCTTTACAAACGCCTTAACCGCGAGCTTGTGAAAATGTACGACCTGGATGATGAAGTCACTGTACTTGACGGAAAAAGCGATGTAGAAAATCTCCGTGCGCTTGTCGAAAAGCATGTGGAGGAAACAGGATCCGAAAAAGGAAAGAAAATCCTTTCTGACTTTGAAAGCTATGTTCCGAAATTCAAAAAAATCATCCCGAACGATTATCTTAACATGATGACGGAAATCTTTGCGGCAGAAAAATCAGGCAAAAGCCATGATGATGCGGTCATGTGCGCTTTTGAAAGCATGAAAAAATAAAGCTTGAAAAGAGTTTATCAAATCCTAAGGCGGGGGAAACAAAACTTCCTCCGTCTTTTTTATTTCTGTGCATCCGGGTTGTTATTTTATCGCCTTTAGTGCTATCCTATTTATAAACATGAAAAAAGGGGAATCAAAATGAACGTTGGAATCATCGGATTCGGAAGCATGGGAAAAATGATGGCGGAAAAATTCACCGTTTTGTGCGGAAATAAAATCAATGGAATTTACGTCACGAACCGCAGCAAAGAAAAGCTTTTGTCCGTGGGTGAAGGAATTTCTGTCTGCAATGACAACCGGGAGCTTGCGTCTTTATGCGACATCGTTTTTGTATGCACAAGGCCGGTCGATATAAAAAGCGTCGTTGAGGAAATTGTTCATTCTTTAAAAGAAAATGCGCTCCTTGTTTCATTGAATGGAAACGTGTCCTTTTCTGCAATTGAAAAAATCGCATGCAGAAAAATTGCAAAAGTCATTCCTAGCGTGACGGCAGAAATAAACCGCTCTCAGACTCTCGTATGCTACAACCGTTTTGCCGGTGAATGT
Source organism: Treponema sp. (assembly GCA_017421145.1). Next base: position 822 of record JAFOTA010000073.1, on the reverse strand, counting down.
GACAAAAAAAATCTGACCATGATTTTGGAAAGCATGGGAAACGTAATTGAGCTTCCCGAAAACGAAATGGGAATGGGATCCGAACTTGTGAGCTGCATGCCTGGATTCATCGCTTCTATTTTTGACGTAATCTGCCAATCTGCAAAAAATCACACTACGCTACCGGAAGCGCAGATTAAAAAAATGGTCTTGAACACGATGAGCGCGACCGGAGACCTGATGATTCAGAAAAACATGAGCTTTGATGAAGTCGTAGGAAGGGTTGCTACAAAAGGCGGCATAACGGAAGAAGGAGCGAAAGTCATTTATGAAATGTTCCCTCAGGCTGCCGACAAGATGTTTGAAAAAACTTTGGAAAAACGCCGTCAGGTTGCGGTGAATGCTGAAAAAAACTTTTAGCGGACGGGGAGTTTTATAATGAAGGTTTTTATTGTATATTGCCATCCGTCGGAAGATTCTTTTACGCGCAATGTCCGTGACGCTTTTATAAAAGGCATCGTAGACTCCGGCAATGAATATGTCCTTTCTGATTTGTATAAAATGAATTTCAAAACCGACATGTCAGAAAAAGAATATCTCCGTGACTCAAATTATACGACAGAACCGAAACTTGAAGATGACGTTCTTTCCGAGCAGACAAAAGTAAATTCCTCCGATGCGATTGTTTTTATCTACCCGGTTTTCTGGACGGAAGCGCCTGCAAAACTGGTAGGATGGTTTGACCGCGTGTGGACATATGGCTTTGCATACGGAAACAAGACCATGAAAGTTTTGGACAAAGCCCTTATCCTCTGCACTGCCGGAAATAAAATCGAAGACCTT
>JAFOTA010000072.1 GCA_017421145.1 Treponema sp. | reverse complement strand
GTTCCTAACGAGAACGTAGAAGAACAGAAGATTGAAGAGCCGGAACAGCCTCTTGAAGAAGAAGCTTTGAACGAGGAAATCCCGGTAGAAGATGAACCGGTTGAAGACGAGCCTGTAGAAGATGAGGAACCCGTAGAAGAAGAAGCAATCGAAGAAGAGCCTCTTGAAGAAGAACCCGTAGAAGAAGCACCGCTCGAAGAAACAGTCGAAGATGAAGTGCCTCCTGAACCGGAAGAACCGGAGCCTCAGGATGACAAGCCGGGAGAAACTGTCGTTTCTGAAGAAAACGTCGAAGAGCAGAAGCTTGAAGAACCGGAGCAGCCGGTCATAGAAGAACCGGAAGAAGAGGAAAAGCCTTCCGAAAATGAACCGGAAGAACCTGAATACGATGACTATGAAGACTACGAAGAGGAAGAAGAAGAGTCCGGCGCAAACATAGAATTCAACATCGATGACCCGAACAAGGCCGATGAATACGGAGTCACCCTGCTCATGAAGGCCGCAAAGTCAGGAAACGACTGGGACGTAACGAACCTTCTCGAACGCGGGGCGGACGTGCAGCTCAGGGACAGCGACGGATGGACTGCCTTGATGTATGCGGTAAGGTACCAGAGCAACATGAGCATAGTAAGGAAGCTCCTTGATGCCGGTGCATACACGCGCGTAAGGAACAAGCATAACGCAACCCCTCTCCTTATGGCGGCAGATTACACGCAGAACCCCCAGATACTTTCCGCACTGCTTGAAAACAGGTCTTTCAACGACGAGGAAGTGTTCAAGGCGTTCATACTCTGCATCACAAGCTCATTCGGTTCCGACCATATAAAGGAAGCAAAGATAAAGCTCTTCGTTGACGGCGGAATTCCTGTGAACATGGTATGGAAAGGAAAGACACCTCTCATGTACGCATGCGAATACACCAACTCGCTCGAAGTGATCAGGATGCTTATCGAACACGGAGCTGACATATCGGCAAAAGACGAAAACGGAAAATCTGCGTTGGACTATGCGCTTTCAAACCAGAAGCTTGATTCCGCAAAAGCAAGAAAGCTTCTTTCAAAATAAGGATTGTATCAATGAGGATAACAGGCGGCAAACTAAAAGGAAGAACCACGGAAGTTCCCGGCGGAAAGATGGCGATAAGGCCTGCAATGGACAGGATGCGGGAATCAATATTCGACATAATCGGACCGGAGCTGGAAGGAAAATCGTTCCTTGATCTTTTCAGCGGCTCAGGAACCATAGCCATAGAAGCAGTTTCTCACGGGGCTGCATCAGTGTCGCTTTGTGAAATGGACAGGGCAAAGGCAAAGACGGTACTGAAAAACGTAGCGATGACGGAAGAAGCCGGAGTAAGGATAGACTGTCATTTTATGGCCGTGGAGCTTTTTTTGAAAAGATGCAAAAAAAAATATGACTTCATCTTTTTTGACCCGCCCTTCCCCTACAAATTCAGGCAGCAGCTTTTGGAAACGGTAGATTCAAGGTCTCTTTTGAACGCAGGGGGAAAAGTCTTGATCCACCGTCCGTCAGAAGATCCTCTTCCTGAAATCATCGGGAATCTAGTCCGTGTGGATCAGAGGATATACGGCCGCTCAATAGTCGATTTTTTCCAGAATCCAGGCATTTCTCAGACCGGACAGGCTGATTGAAGCATCAGATTGCCTTAAATTCTCTAAAAAATCAATTTTTTTTTCAAAAATGACGATAATCTATTGAAAACCTTGCGGAATTCATTTTATCCTTTGATTGGAAAAAGAAAATGATCTTGCCCGTCAGATTTTGACTTCTGATTTCATTCAAGACTGTAAAGGAACAAAGTATGGATGACAAACTAAAGAAAGATATAGAAGAGAAGAACGGTGCGGGCGGATTCATAAAGACATCTGACCTTCCCGTCGGAAATCTTACGGATCAGCAGAAGGTCGTACTGATCAGAAAAGCGAACGAACTTTTCAATCAGGGAAAAATTGAAATGGCAGAACGGATTTTCGTCACAACCGGATATTCCGACGGACTTACAAGGTGCGGTGACGAATACATGAAAAAAAACGAGTACATGAAAGCCCTCAAGCTTTACATGCTTGCTCACAATAAAAGGAAATCGGAACCCCTTACGGAAAAAATGGCGGGGATAATTTCTATGTTATTAAAAAGCGGAGTTTAAAATGGCAGTTTCAGAAAAAAACAACGGAAAATACATTTTCGAAGACACATCCCAGACGATCATCGAACCGAAAACGGAAGACGGAACGACTAACGAAATCTCCGAGCTTTCAAAAAAAGGCTACAGCCTTCTGAAAGAAAACAAGACCGAAGAAGCAAAAGAAGCCTTCAACCAGATCCTGAGCATAGAGGACAACAACAACTATGCGCTTGTAGGACTAGGTGACTGCGAGCGTAAAAAAGGCGAATTCAAATCTGCCGTTGAATACTATTCCAAATGCCTGGCATGCCATCCGGGAAACAACTATGCACTTTTCGGACTCGCTGACTGCTACAAGGCACTGAACCAGTACCACAAGGCAATAGACATCTGGGAAGAATACCTCGTGCACGACGAAAGGAACATAACCGTGCTCACCAGGGTCGCCGATGCATACAGAAAAATCCGCGACTTCAAGCAGTCAAAGAAGCTCTATCTCCAGGTGCTTGACATGGAAGAAAACAACGCATATGCGCTGATCGGTCTCGGTCACCTGCACTACGACTTCAAGGAATACAAGGACGCTCTTTTCTACTGGACAAAAATGCACGAGCTTAACAGCCAGAACGTAGACATCCGCGTGCTCACTTCAATCGGAAACTGCCACAGAAAGCTCAAGACCTTTGACAAGGGACTGATCTATTTTGAAAAGGCGCTTGAAAAAGATCCTGACAACTTCTATGCGCTTTTCGGACTTGCAGACTGCTACCGCGGACTCAACCAGCAGTTCCGCTCAATCGAATACTGGAACAGGATCCTTGAAAAAGACCCTAAAAACAAAGTGATCCTCACACGTGCAGGCGATGCATACCGCAACATGGGGGACTACAAGACCGCCACGGAATACTACGAGCGCGCCATGAACATAGATTTCGACATCTATGCGGCACTGGGACTTGCTTTGATCTGCAAAGGAAAGGGAAGATACGACGAAGCAATCGACCATCTCGAAAAGCTCATCCGCGACGATGACAAGAACTACAGGCTCTACATCGACCTTGCGGACTGCTATCTCAGGAAAAACGACAAAAAGAACGCCATTGAAGTTCTCCAGACTTTCCAGAGAAAGGGCGTAAAAAGCCAGGCAGTAAACGACATGCTCGACAAGCTGCAGAGCGACAAGCCTCTTTACTAGCGGTCAACGATGGAAAAAATCACTCTTTCCGGCATGATGCCCAAGGAAATCTGCGAAGCCCTCAGCTTGAAACAGGCATTCAGGGGCAGGCAGATTTTCCAGTGGATTTCAAAAGGAACCTCAGATTTCGACCTGATGACGAACATCGACAAGCAGACCAGGCTTTTTTTGAACGAAAATGCCAGGATCCATTCGTCACATGTTTCAAAGGTGCTCAAAGACCCCGACGGAACGATAAAGCTCCAGATAACGCTTGAAGACGGAAAGGCTATAGAAACCGTCCTGCTTACCGACCGGGAGGGAAGAAAGACCGCATGCGTAAGCTGTCAGGCCGGATGTGCCATGGGATGCGCATTCTGCAAGACCGGAACCCTCGGCTTGGGAAGAAACCTCACGGCAGGTGAAATAGTCGAAGAATTCCTTTTCCTTGAAAAAGAAGCCGGAACGCTGGACAACATAGTTTTCATGGGAATGGGAGAACCGATGCAGAATCTCGGTGCAATAAGAAAATCTGTCGAAATACTTTCATCTCCAGACGGACGCAACCTAAGCACACGCAGGATAACCGTAAGCACATGCGGAATCATAAGCGGAATATACGATCTTGCGGACAACGGACCAAAGCTCAGGCTCGCAGTCTCACTCACCACGGCAGACCCGGACTTGAGAAAATCATTGATGCCTGTCGCAAACGGGAACCCTCTCCCGGAACTCAAAGAAGCGATAAAATATTATATAGAAAAAAGCGGCAAGCGAGTGACTCTTGAAGCCGCACTTCTCTCAGGAAAAAACACCGGAAAAGAAAGCGCAGAAAGGATGATCGCATTTGCCGGAGGCATTGACGTACACATAAACCTCATTCCGTGGAATCCAGTCGAAGGATTGGATTTCAAATCTCCGTCGGCACAAGAATGCAGGGATTTCGTTTCAATGCTTGAAAAAGCCGGGCTGAACGTAAACCTCAGGACACGCAGGGGAACGTCAATAGGCGGTGCTTGCGGTCAGCTTGGAAAGAGTTAATTAACAATTTAAGACTAAATTACGTAAAATATCTTTTCTTTTTTTTGATTTTGCCTTGCATTATTTCCGTCCTACCACTATAATGTATACATCTCCCATAAAACGCACGAGGTATGAGATGCAAAAAAAGATATATGTAGCTGGCATGGATGATGACGGAACCGCCGGAAAAGTTGACGCAGCTGTAAAGGCTGTAGCTGGAGTGACATCTGTTGTTTCTACATCTGCAAAATGTCAAGTTTGCGTTGATTTTGACGAAGGAACGGCAGGCATAGAATCTGCAATAGAAGCCGCGATTTCATCTGCCGGAGTAACAGTCCTAGGTTGAGCATAACATAACGGAAGGCCCCATCAGCACAAAAGCTCTTGGGGCATCACTTTAACAAACCTCATATCAAACCTTAAAATAATATGAAAATAACAATACTTGATGGATATGCTGTAAATCCGGGAGACCTTTCCTGGAAAAAGCTTGAAGAACTCGGAGAGCTTAGATTCTACCCAAGAAGCACTCCAGAAGAAGTCGTTGAAAGAATCGGTGACAGCGATGCGGTACTGCTCAATAAAATCAACATTACGGACGAAATACTTGCCTCATGCCCGAAACTGCGCTATATAGGCGTACAGGCCACAGGTTACAACGTCATAGACATAGGGGCATGCAAAAAACACGGAGTAACGGTCACCAACGTTCCTTCATACAGCACGGCAGGGGTCGCTCAGCTCGTATTCTCATTCATAAGCGAATTTGCTTCGAGCACCATGCTCCACTCAAACAGCGTCATGAACGGAGGATGGTGCAGGAGCAAGGATTTCTGCTACTGGGAAAAGCCGTTGATTGAGCTTGACGGAAAAACCCTCGGAATCTTCGGATACGGAAGCATAGGATCAAGGGTTGCAAAAATCGGAAATGCATACGGAATGAAAGTCATTGCATGCACGAGGACAGCAAAGCCGGAAATCGAAAATCCGGTAGATTTTGACACACTGCTCAGGGAATCAGATTTTCTCACCCTTCACGCCCCTCTCACTGACAAGACACGGAACATAATCAATGCGGAATCCATTTCAAAGATGAAAAAATCCGCATACCTCATAAACACGGCAAGGGGTCCGCTCGTTGACGAAAAGGCAGTCAGACATGCATTGGACGAAAAAATCATCTCCGGATATGCATGCGACGTCGTGAGCGAAGAACCAATGAAAAAAGACAACCCGCTTCTTGGCGCACAGAACTGCATAATCACCCCTCACATAGCCTGGGCTGCAACAGAGACAAGGCAAAGGCTGCTTGATGCCGTGACCGACAATCTGAAATCATTTATCGAAGGAAAACCGAAGAACGTCGTCAGCTGAGCGGCAATCTTGAACAACACTGCCTTTCTTCATATAATAGGCGTACAAAGCAAGGGAGGCAAGGAAACAAAATGGGAAAGACAATAGCACAGAAAATATTTGAAGCGCATCTGGTGGACAAGCCGTTTGAAGGAACGAACATCCTCAGGCTTGACCGCGTATTCTGCCACGAAATCACCACGCCGATCGCAATCAACGATTTGGTTGACAGGAACATGGACAAGGTTTTCGACAGCACGAAAATCAAGGCAGTAATCGACCACGTGACACCGGCAAAAGATTCAAAATGCGCCATGCAGGAAAAAATCCTGAGGGAATGGGCAAGGCGCAATGACATCAAAGATTTCTTCGACATCGGAGCAAACGGCGTATGCCATGCAATCTTCCCGGAAAAAGGTTTCGTCCGTCCAGGATTCACCGTCATCATGGGTGACAGCCACACATGCACGCACGGAGCTTTCGGAGCATTTGCAGCAGGAGTAGGAACGACAGATCTTGAAGTCGGAATCCTCAAGGGAGTATGTTCATTCCGCGAACCCAAGGCAATGAAATTCGTCCTCAACGGAAAGCTTAAGGAAGGCGTATACGCAAAGGACGTCATCCTTTTTATAATCGGGCAGATCGGCGTAAACGGAGCCACAAACTGCGTCATGGAATTCACAGGCCCTGTAGTTGATTCGTTCACCATGGAAGAGCGCATGACACTCTGCAACATGGCAATCGAAGCAGGCGGTACAAGCGGAATCTGTTTGCCGGACATGCAGACAGTCGAATACTTGTGGCCGTTCATCAAGGACGAATATGCAAGCAAAGAAGACGCACTCAAAGATTATTCAAAATGGGCAAGCGACCCGGACGCTGAATATGAAAAGGTCTACACATTCGACCTCTCAAGCCTTGAACCTGTATGCACCGTAAACTACAAGCCGGATCAGATCAAAAAGATTTCCGAAATGAAGGGAACCAAGGTTGACCAGGTGTACATCGGTTCATGTACGAACGGAAGGCTCAGCGACCTCAGGATTGCCGCAAAAATCCTTGAAGGACACCATGTAGCCGACGGAGTAAGGGGCATAGTCTCACCTGCAACGCCGAAAATCTACAGGGACGCTTTGGAAGAAGGACTCATCAAGATTTTCATGGATGCAGGATTCTGCGTGACCAATCCTACCTGCGGAGCATGCCTTGGAATGAGCAACGGAGTTCTTGCAGAAGGAGAAGTATGTGCGTCAACGACAAACAGAAACTTCAACGGACGCATGGGAAAAGGCGGAATGGTCCACCTTATGAGCCCGGCATCAGCAGCGGCAACAGCAATTACAGGAACGATTACAAATTCCGAACTGTACAAAGGCTGATTTTGGATTTATAATAATGGTGTTCGGAAGCATGGTTTTCCGGACAAATAGATTATGCGGACTAAACCTGATTTTTCCGCATACAATAAATTAAGCAAGAGGAAAAAAAATGAAACAGTTTGGAGGAGACGTTCTTTTTCTGGACCGGTCTGATATTAATACTGATGAAATCATCCCTGCAAAGTATCTTACAGAGAATACAAAGCAGGCGCTGAAGCCCTATCTGCTTGAAGACCTGAAGCTCGACGGATTCAATCCGAAGACAGACGTTATTGGAAAAAAGGTCATAATCACAAGGGAAAACTTCGGTTGCGGTTCAAGCCGGGAACACGCTCCATGGGTTCTTGAAGTCAACGGAATATACACTGTCATCGCGGTGAATTTCGCACGCATTTTCAGGCAGAACATGTACAACTGCGGACTCCTTGCCCTTGACATGAGCAAAAAGGACATAGACGATATGTTCCGTACGTTCGGTGAAAAGGACACCCAGTGCAAGATTGAGCAGAAAGAAGACGGCACATGGAAAGTCAAGCTGATCGCCGGAAGCCTGTCAAAGTCATATCCATTCAAGCTGGAAGGTTTCGAAAAAGCCCTTATTGAAAACGAGGGTTGGATCGGGTACGCGAACAATAAATATTGAACTTCGTTCAATATTTATTGTTCATCAAGTTTTCGGCTTCGCCGAAAACTTGCGGTTTAGCCATTGATCTTTTGTTCTTTATTTGCTGCTCAACAAATTTTCGTTTTTTGCCGAAAACTTGCGGTTTGACCACTGTTTATCGTTCTACGAGACCTCTTTTTTCCGCTTCTTCCAAAATCTGTGCGACAATCTGCTCCGGATTGTAGGATGCGGTGTCTATTTTCAAATCTGCAAATCCGTAGTCGCTGTTGTCTATGGAATAAAGCTTCATGTAGCGTCTTGAATCTTCTCCGTCGCGCATGGCAGTGAACGACTTTATCTTTTCAAGATCCCCGCCTTCCCTGTTCAGTATCCGCTTTGCCCTGACGTCATCATCGGCAATCAGGTAGACTTTCAGATCGGCTTCTTTCAGCATCCAAATTGCAAGACGGCTTCCAAGGACGCAGCTTTCTTTTTTCGCAAGCTCCACCTGCCTCGTGTCAACCGTAATGTCGTAGCTGTCGTCGGTTTTTGCGGATTCTATCACCTGTGCAAGAGTCATTCCTTTTTCCGCCGCAAGCTGCCTGAACGTGAAATTTATGAGCGTAATCCCAAGCTCCTTTGCAAGCAGTGTGCTTACAGTCGTATTTCCGCATCCTGATTTTCCGCTTATTGCAATCCTCAATTCTTTTCCAGATGGAATTCTGTACATCAAAGGCCTCCTATGACCAAAAAAAACGGAAACCAGCATCAACTGATTTCCGTCCTTTGAATTAAAAATTCATCGTTTCCTTAGAACTGCTTGAAAACGTGTGCAGAATCCAGGACATAGATAACCTTAGGAATTCCCTGGCTGAAATCTACTACGTTTCCTTCTTCTTCGGTTGCTTTCGGGAATCTCAGGATAGCTCCGTTTTCTTCTGTTTCTGCAGGAGCTTCTGAAACTTCCTTGACCTCTGCCGGCTTGTCTTCTGCCTTGTCAGCTGTCTCCTCAACTTCTTCTCCTGAACCGATCACAGGAACCTGGTTGATTGTAGGATAGTATCCGAGAAGTCTCTGTCCGTAATAAACGAGAAGCCTGTTCTGAACCTTCGTGATGCCCTTGTTTGGATGACGGTTGAATACGAAGAGGTATGAGTGGTTCTCTTCATCCTTGAGGGTTCCGATAACTTCCATATAATCTGCGCTGTTGAATTCATCAGGATTCGTTCTCTTGGCGGCTGCAAGGATAGAAGCTTCGCTCCAGTCAAATGCATAATAATCTTCGCCCTGCTTTTCGATTCCTGTATCCGTAAAGCGGTATGCTTCGGCAACATACGGAGAAAGGCTTCCCGGCTGCGTTACGATGAAAACCGTATCATCATCGACCTTTCCAACGAGAGGTGAACCGGACTGTGAAAGAGTCTTCTTATAGTAAAGCTTTACGTTCTCTGTGTCTGTAACGTCGAAAAGAACATAGGCATAGAGAAGAGGATCTTCGTCTGCAAGCTTTGCAAGAGTACCGAGATATGACTTTTCACCTGATGTGAACGTCCACCATGAAGAATCGAATGCAAAATCATCAGCCTCGTTGTTCGTGAAGGCAAAAAGCTGGCCTCCAAGACCAAGGCGGCCTTCCTTTGTTTCTGCGGTTGAATATGCAGCCGGATAATATGTCATGGAAATGTCAGGATTCGTAAAGGCGCGATATTCAGTGTAAGGGACTCCATCTGCCTCCGAGACAGCCTTTACCTCGGTCAGATTACCATCAACTTTCGTCAACTCGATATTGCTTCCCTCTTCATAGAAGAAATAATTTGCAATGTCAGATTCGCTCACGTTGTAGTCAGCGAACGGGTCGGCGGCGAACACAGACAAAGCCTGTGACAGTACAAAAGCAATTCCTGCAATCACTTTTACTTTCTTAGAACAGAACATGTTGTACTCCTTTATTCTTATTCTACATTCTTTGACTGCTCACGGATATTCTCCAGAGCATCTTTTGCGTTTACGACCATGGCACCAACTTCAGTGAACTGATTTTTGCTGCCTATGGTATTTATTTCACGGTTGGCCTCCTGACAGATAAAATCAAGTCTTTTACCTGGCACGGGGTCATCGGTGATTTCCTTTCTCATTGCCTCCAGATGACTTTGAAGGCGGATTATCTCCTCGTTGATGGTATACTTGACAAGCATCGAAGCCGTTTCTTCAAGTATCTTGTTTTCATCAACCCGGTCGCCAAGAAGCTCGGCGAATTTCTTTGTTATGGTCTCGCGGAACTTTGCCTCCATCTTTGGCTGCCATTCCTTGAAAAAAGCGGCGCACTTGTCAAGGACGTCAAGTTTTGAAAGGAGATCCTTTTTGAGGTTCTCTCCTTCCCTGGTCCGGTCGCTGATGAACTGGCCGAACACATCCTGGAAAACCGGCTCGATTTTTTTCCAATAAGCCTCCGCATCATATTCATGGGAAACCGTCAGAACGCCTTCCTGGGCTACGATGAGGCTCAGCGGAATGTCGTCCGCAGATTTACCGAGTACAGACGCAATGCTCAAAAGCGCATCCCTGTACATGAGTGCGGCATGCGGATCGGCGGTCACTACGGCGGTGGAATTATTGTCCCTCACGCGGATAAAGACATCGACCTTGCCGCGGACTATTTTTTCTGCCACAAGCTTCCGTATGCGGCTTTCAAGCTGATTGAGGAAAGAAGGAAGGTTTATGCTCAGGTCAAGGAACCTTGCGTTTACGGAACGGATCTCAACGCTTATCTGTGTGTTGTCGCAGACAAGCTCCTTATATCCGTATCCGGTCATACTGTTCATACAATCTCCTCCGATCCACCGGAACCTTTTGCGGAATCTTCAGACTCCAGCGCTTTGAGTATACCGGCACCGACTTTCCAATTGTCGCCTGCTCCCATTGTAACAAAAATATAGCCTTCTGGAAAGTGGGAACCGCTGTTTTTGGACAAGATTTTAAGACCGACATCCACGGCCTCGTCAAATTCACCTGCATACGTCACGTCCCCGTGGTACTTCTTTGCATGCTCAGCAAGAATTTCACCGGTCACCGACGCAGCAGAAGAATTTTCCCTTGCGCTCGCATAGATTTTGTTTATTATAACCGAATCCGCGCTTCCGAAACTTGACGCGAAATCTTCAAGCAGAGCCTGGGTGCGGCTGTAAGTGTGGCTCATGAAGTCAACCACTATCCTATGGTTTTTGTAGAAATCCCTGTAGCCGGAAAGGGTTGTCTTTATGGCAGTCGGATGGTGCCCGTAGTCATCGATGAAAATGACGTCCTGACCTCCCGGAGTCTTAGCACGGCCGATTATTTCGCTGCGCCTTTTTCCGCCTGAAAATTTCAAAAGCCCCGCCCTGATTTTTTCCGCAAAGTCAAGGGGATTTTTACCGGCAGATTTTATAAGCTCGAAACAAAGCGCGACCGCAGCCGATGCATTCAATATGTTGTGCCGTCCCGGAACCGAAAGAGCACAGCCGGAAAGCACGTTCAAGCTGAAATACTGACGGCCCTCCTTAGTTCCTTCCTCGCGCACCGAATAATCGCCATCTGCGGAAAGTCCGTAAGGTACAAGCTCAATGTCAGGCCTCTTTCCATGGACGATTTCAGAAACCTCGACAGCACCTTTCTGGTCTGCACAGTAAATCAGCTGACCGTGATCAGGAAGAAGGCATGCATAATCGACGAACGCATCCCTTATGCTCTCATAGGTCGGATAATAATCCTGATGATCGCTTTCAACTGCCGTAAGGATGATTTTTTTCGGATGGAAAGCCATGAAATGACGCTGGTATTCGCAGGTCTCCGCAACGAAAAACTCAGGACGCAAAGCCTTGGCCGCACTTGAAGTCATTGTGCATGAATTCCCGAAAGATGAAATGATGCTTCCCGCAAGAACCTGTGACGGAAGATCGATTTCCTTAAGCAGGGTACCGACAAGCCCCGTCGTAGTGGTCTTACCGTGGACACCGCAGACTCCGCATCCATAAGATTCGGCCGAAACTGCACCAAGTGCCTCGCTGTAAAGGAGCATGGGGATTCCGCGTTTTTTTGCCTCGATCAGATCAGGATTTTTCTCCGGGCTGTATGCGCTCGAATAGATCACATAATCTATGGAAGAAGAAATGTTTTCAGCGGAAAAAGGCTTTGCATGTATATCGTAATGCTCAAGGATTTCATCAGTATAAAATCTTTCGCCCACGTCGCTTCCTGTAATGACGGCACCCCGCGCATGGAGGATTTCCACAAGGGCAGCCATACCTGTTCCCTTGATACCGACAAAATGAAAATGCACGCCGGCAAAATTGTTCGGAAAAGATTTGTTTGTCTCAGACATAATATGACATTATACCACTGGATTGGGATTTTTTCAATTATTTCTATATTTATAGAAAATTTCCGCTTTTTTCATGAAAAACATCCCTTTTTTACGTTCCAGAAAGCATGGAAATGCATTAAAAACGCCTTTAAACAAAAAAATTCTGCGGTTTCCATGATTTTTTGCTTTCAATCCTTGAAAACTGCTGTATAATTTGGAAAGGAAAGAGTATCCGCGCTTTTCGGAGAGAAAGTTTTCAGAGGTTGACTTATGTATTATTCAAGCATTGGGGTCCTTGCGATCCTGATACTTTTTATTAATGAATTCTATATTTTGACCCAGGTTTCGGGAAAAGCTCTTACACATGCGCACAAGGCATACAAGACTTTCCTTATAGGGGTTGCGGCATATTACGCTGTGGACATTGCATGGGGACCTCTGGATGAATTCTGTAAGATTACTGCGGTAAGATTTGCGGAAACAACCGTATATTTTGCCGTCATGGCACTTTCGGTACTTTTCTGGACGCGATATGTCATCGCATACATAAACCAGAAAAACAAATTCGAGACATTCATAAGGATTACGGGAATCGTTTTTCTGATCCTTCAGCTGACAGTGCTTTTCGTGAATTTTTTTGTTCCCATTGTATTCTGGTACGATGATGACGGAAACTACCGCGCAGGAATCGCAAGAAACCTCAACCACACATTCCAGCTTCTGATGTTCATGATCGTAAGCATCTATATGTTCATCATATCCGCAAGAAAAAAAGGAAACCAGAAGCGCAGGCATCTTGCCATAGGTATATTCAGCTCGGCGATGGTTGCGGCAATAATACTGCAGAACCTCTATGTCTACATGCCGTTCTATTCAATCGGCTTAATGCTCGGAACATGCCTTCTGCACACTTTTGTCATTGAGGATGAAAAGGAAGTCTACCGCCAGAAGATTGACTCCATCATCCAGATAGAGCAGCTTCAGGAAAGGGAGCTTGACAACACCAGAAAAATCGCATATGTGGATCCGCTCACCGGGGTAAAGAACAAGGCGGCATATATTGAAGACGTTGACGGAATCGAACAGAGGATTGAGGGAGGCGTTCTTTCAAAATTCGGTCTCATCGTATTTGACGTGAACGACCTTAAAAAAGTGAACGACACCAAGGGACACACAGCCGGCGACAAATACATAAAAAAAGCAAGCACGATAATCTCAGGGCATTTCAAGAACAGTCCGGTCTACAGGATCGGAGGAGATGAATTCGTGGTATTTCTCCATGGCGACGACTATGACAACTGCAATGAGCTGCTCAAGGACTTCAATTCGCATATCGAATGCAACAGAAAATCAGGAGACATAGTCATTTCATCAGGATTTGCCGATTACAACCCGAACCTGGACAAAGGATTCATACGCCTGTTCGAGCGTGCTGACAAGGAAATGTATGCAAAAAAGCAGGAGCTTAAGTCAAAGAAAAAATGACGCGGGCATAAAAAAACACCCGAAAAAATCCGGGTGCATACGCCTTCATATTCAATCTTCCGAAACCTAGCGCTGGCCTGAAAGCTCAAGGTAGATCTGGTCTGCAAGTCCGAAATGGCTTGTCTTTGTCAGAGCCTCGGCATAATTGTCGTACATCATGTCCTCATACATGCCGCGTGCGAATTCATTTTCTTCGCCGAACATGCTTTCATGGTGTATCGTGTCGCGCATTGAAGAAAGCATCATCTTGACAAGGTAGTTTTCCATTTCCTTGGACTGTGCGTACAGTT
>JAFOTA010000071.1 GCA_017421145.1 Treponema sp. | reverse complement strand
CTACGAAAAACTTTTTCGACGGTACGGCGTTTTTCGTGGACTTGAAATCAATCAATACGCATTCTCCCGTGAGCGGCTCTTTTAAAATGCAGTCGACTTTTCCTGAAAAAAAGTATTGCTTTCCTTCAGGCTCGTAAACGTAGCTTCGTTCAACAGCATGTATTTCAAATCCGCTGAACTTGTCCGAAAGCTCAATGACCGTGGCGAGCATGGAATCTTCGACATTCTGCATCGATGAAAAAAACAGCTCCCTTGAAAGCGCACTTGCAAATAAAATCTCGGATCCTGTTTTTATGCTGCCTTTCAAAATCTCCAAGTATTCTTCATCCAAAAATCCTTCTTCATTTATTTTTAGCGGAAGATTTTTTTCTGCAAGAGATTTGCAGTATATTTCGAGAATCTTGTGGTTGAAATTTCCGAGGAGGAACGGAGGCATTAGATCCGCTGCGTTTGTTTCTTCGTCAAGATTAAGGACATAGCGGCTCATGAATTCATTGCAGTCGTTGTAAAAGCTTTTTAGGCGGCTGTAATCTATTTTTACTTTTCCGTCAAGAAGAAGCTTTTGGTCAATCAGCGCATGGAGTTTTTTTACGGCTTTTTCATCCGGCGTTTCGTTTCCGTCCATGTCCTGCATTTTTTTCCATGACGAAAATCCTTTTTTCTGCACCGGAGTTATTTTTTCCGGGAAAGATTTTTCCTTCTGCAAAAAAGTTTCCTTTTCAGAAATATACATGTCGCGTCCGTCGAGGGATAGTGCAAGCGCGTTTTCTTCTTTTCTCATGTCGTTTTCTTCAAGGTATGCGGAAGTGATTGCGTATCCTGTGAACGTTTTTTCTGCGGCCGTGAAAATACTTTCTTCTTCTCCGTTCAGATGATAGAGCCTTATAAAAAGTTCTGAGACATTGCTTTCTTCCGTAAAACCAAGCTCAAGTCTTTTTTCATCGCTCAAAAAAGCAAGCTGCCTGTAGACGACAGAAAGAGATGCCTGGCTTGAATCGATTACCGCCTGTATTTTGAACGGAGCCGGAGCGGAAAGCCTGTACGGAAGGATTTGGACACCTTCGTTTTCTGTCTGGGGAACGTAATTTTTTCCTGAAATGTAATCAACGAAAAAACTGTAGCAGTCGGAAAGCTTGCAGTCCGGAAAATCATTTTCAAGGTCGATCAAAGAACTAAGCTCGGAAATGCAGCGGCTTATGATGCGGTCGCTTTCTTCTGTGAATTTTTCCGCGTCAAAAAAATGCGATCTGAACGTAAAATAATACGACCTGATTTTTTCGAAGCTTTCTGCATTTGTCATTGATGTCAGGATGTTTTTAAGCGCATGGTACATTTCGACTATCCTCTGGTCCGGCGCGGAATTCACAGGGGATTCGAATGCTTTTTCCCAAACGTCGTAATTTTTTCCGAACGAACAGAGGCAGTTGTTTTCCTGACCGAAACGGATTAAATCTTGGTTGAGCTTGAAATCTGTCCAAGGAAGGGAGGTATTTAAAATAAGCGTCTTTATGCTTTCAAATGAAAAATTCTGTGAAGTGCAGTTTTGTATCTGCATGAAAAAATTTCCTGCAGAAGATTGTGTGAGCGGCGATCCGTTTTTTTTCACGTGAGGAATTCCGTAGAGGTCCATCTCCCGGTCAATGTACGGCCACCAAGTTTCCAAATCAAACGTGCTTAGGGCCATGTCCTGCCATTTTATTTTTTTTTCATCATGGTTTTTCCTTAGCATGAGACAAATCTGCCTTAGTTCAGTCCGTGAGTTGGAATAGAATTTTCCTTCCGGTTTTTCATCCAGCGCAGGAACGTGTATGATTTCTATTTCATCTGCGCTTTCGAGAATCTCTTTGTATTCCAGATAGTCCATTATTATTTCGGGGAAAAAAATTACGAACTTCTTTCCTTGTGCATCAAATGGAGGTGTTTCCCATGCAGGGTCAAAAAGCGAGTGCGCGTCAAGGAATGCTTTGTATCTGCCGTAGATTTCAAGATAATCCTTGTCCTCTTCATCCGGGGAGATTTTTTTTGCGTCGAATTTTTCCTTCCACATGGAAAGCGGGGGAAGTATGGATGCGATGTAATCCATGAAGCTTCCTGCTGATTCTGCATATTCTTTTGTTATTAGATATGAAAGGAATTTTTCTGATGCATTTTTTTTGATCAGGTCGGCTGAAAAAATGGAGCGCATTGCCGATGGAACGGAACGTTTGTCCTGCTGCTTTGATTTTATGGCTTCGCCTTTGAAATCATCCCATGCAATGAATCTTTCGGATGGAACTGATTTTGCGTCCGTGTTCATTACCGTCCAGTCTGCCCACATGTTTGCGGAAGTCTGTGTCGGGAAAACGAATGTCGTTTCAAGCTGCCTGATTTTTTTCCTTATGATTTCGGGTACGGGATTCTGTGCGTTCATTTTTTATTCCTTATAAACTTCGCTAAATGTCATATTAGGAATTATACATGAAAAATGACCGGATTGAAAAGAAAATCTTTTCCTAAAATATTGTCTTAAAAATGACGAATATCTCGTAAAGGGGGAAAAGATGAGTTCGAAGACTTTGGAAAATCTGTACATCGAATTGAAGAACTACAGGAAGTCTAATGAAGAAGGGAAGATTATAAGTACGCGTGCAAAAATCCTTGATGAAATAGGGATAACCAATGCAACGATGCTCAGCCTGGATTTCAGCAATTTTATCTACAGTTCGGAAAACGCAGCGAAAGAATTGAAGGATCTGCTTGCGGTTGAGTTCAGCCGTGGATATGAAAAAGCCCTGTGCGACATAAAACAGGGCAGAATCTAGCTTTTAAGCCTGCTTGTTATATACAAACAGGCTTTTTTTTATGCTTTGGATTAGAGACCGGAGCCTTTTACGAGCTGCATGTCACCGCCGCCCACCTTTATGTTGAGGAGAGGTCCTTTTGAATCCTGAGTGAATTCAGAGCGGAAACGTCCCCTGTCAACCGAGCCTGATGTCCAGAAGGTTGAATTTGACGGAAGATAGACCATTGCATTTCCTGAGCTTACGCGGATGGTTGAATCCTTGTCAAAGAGCCTTGAGAAGGTTATGTCCAAAGAACCCTTGTCTGCGTTCACGGATGCCTTTTTTACGGTCAGATCCGTTATCCTTACGGTGCCTTTCTGTGTTTCTGCAACTATCTCATCTGCCGTAAGGCCTGAAATGACCATGCTTCCGTTGGAGCTTGTGAACTTTGCCGTCTTGTCAACTTTTATGTCACGTGCGTTGATGTCGCCCTTGTCTGATGACGAGTTGAATTCCGTCGCATTAATCTTTGAAAGCTTTATGGATCCTGTCTGGGTGGTAACTTCCATGACCTGAGCCGTCAAATCTGAGATGGAGATTACGGATGATTCTGAATTTACCCTGAATTCATGAATCTTGAAATCTTTCGGAATGGAAATGTTTACGTCGCAGATCCTGTCCTTGAGCTTGTTCGTATTGTCCTTCTGCTCGATTTTGATGACTTTTCCGTCATTTTTTATGATAGGGTACATAGATGTATAGTTTGACAGTATCTCAATGCTGAGGGTCTTGTCTTCCGAGCTTTCGTTCTCGGTGATAGTAAGCCTTTCTCCCTTCAAAGAGATCTGAATCTTTTTAAGCCCGTTGACCTGTATTCCCTTTTGTGCGGAAACTGTCTGGAGCTGTGGTGTGCCCTGTGCGATTGCTGCTCCTGCGATTGCGGTTGCGGCAAGAATTGATGCCAATAGTCGTTTCATATGATCCTCCTAAGTGTATTGGAAAGCGTTTTTTTTGCCTCTCCTATGAATTTAAAATATACCAGATTATATAAAGTTACGGCAAGTGTTTTTAGGACGGCATTTTTTTGAATGAACGCCTGCAGTGGAAAAAGTAGATCAGGTTCACGGCTATTCCGAAGCATGTTGCTAAAGGGGCTGCAAGACCTATCATCGTGAGGCTTGGGGTTTCCTGTATGCTCATTATGTATGAAAACGGAAGTCGCACGAGGAATGTCTGGCTTATACCCTGGAGCATGACGAAAAACGTCTTTGAGTGTCCGTTGAAATAGCCCATGAAGCTGAAAAGTATGGACGTAAGCACTGCTTCTGCCGCAAATCCTTTGAGATATTCCCAGGAACGCTCTATTACGGCCGGATCTTCCGAAAAAATGGAAGAAATGCGGTCTCCGAACAAAAATATTGCCGCAATGATGAGAAAACCGACTGCGGAACCGGATGCCATTCCTGTCAGCATGGCTTTTTGCGAGCGTTTTTCAAGGCCTGCACCGACATTCTGGGCTATGAATGCTGCAAGTGACTGTAGGAGCGAACCTGGAATCAGCATGACGAAACCTACGATTTTGTTTGCCACGCCGTAACCGGAGCTTGCCTTGAGACCAAGTTTGTTTATGAAAGCCACCAATGCAAGGAATGAAATCTGCGTGAGTATTTCCTGCAGGGCTATTGGACTTCCAATGGAAACGAAGCGTTTTATTTCGGAATTGAAGCGAATGTCGCTTTTTTGTATCTTGAAGGGCATCTTTTTCTTTCTGATTATGATCAGCGAGATGATTACGCTCTGTGCCTGTGCAAAAACAGTGGCTATTGCGGCACCGGTGACGTTCAGCTTGAATCCTGCGACCAGGATTAAATCTCCGATTATGTTCGACACGCATGCGATTGCAACGAAAATCAGGGGGCTTTTTGAATCTCCCATGCCACGGAAGATGCCGGATATCGCGTTGTATGCTATTATGAAGAAAATTCCTCCGCCGCATATCCTTACATAAGTGCAGGTGAGGTCAAGGGCTTCTTCTGGTGCCTGAATCAGCATGGAAATCTGCCTTGCGAAAATCAGCATGAGGATTCCGATGATGACCGCAATCACCGAAAGAAAGCAGATTGCACCGCCTATGACTTGGGGAATGCGCCCGGTCTTTTTTTCGCCTATGTAGCGTCCGATAAGAACCGTTATGCCCATGCTCAGTCCGGCAACCGTAAAGACTACGAAATTAAGTATGTTGCTTCCAGTGCTTACCGCCGAAATGCCTTCCGTGGTTCCGAAATGTCCTACGATTATTACGTCCACCGCACCGTACATTGCCTGAAGAACAAGCGCACCGAAGATTGGCGACATGAAGGATATGAGCTTTTTGAAAATGCTTCCCTGAGTGAAATCTGTTTTTTCGTCCATGATTTTTCCCTGAATACCAAAAAAAATTTGAAATTTGTTTACAACGGTGATTTTTGAGGAATATATAATATAATAGAGGCTTCTTTATGAAAAGGGCTTTTTAAAGGAGGAGCGATTGTTTGATTATGATGAAGTTACCGCCGCAGCGAAAAAAAGCTTCGGAATCGACTATCTTTTTCCATGGCAGAGGATAGTTATAGCCAACATAATGGATGCAGCGTCCGTTTATGCCGGGAACATGCCGGAGGATTGCATTGATGATGCCGTCTGTACCGGAAAGCAGATAGTGCTTCTGCCGACCGGAGCCGGAAAATCGCTGTGCTTTCTTGTTCCTGCACTGCTTCTTGAAGGAGCGACCCTTGTCATATATCCGCTTTTGGCCCTTATGTCAGACCAGAAACGCAGGATGGATGAAGCCGGGATTGAATCGGTAGTTTTCCGAGGGGATCAGAGCAGGGAAGAGCGCGATGAAAATTTCAGGAAGATTGAAAGGGGTGCGAAGGTCATAATCACGAACCCGGAGACGCTTCAGAACGAGGAGCTTGTAAAAAGGCTTTCAAAAATCAGGATTTCCCATATTGCGGTTGACGAGGCGCATTGTGTGAGCGAGTGGGGCGACAGTTTCCGTCCGTCGTATCTGACGCTTGGGCGCATCATAAAGACGCTTGGTGCTTGTACCGTGACTGCATTTACCGCTACGGCATCTCCGTCGGTTCTTGCAAGGGTGTCGGAAGTGCTTTTTGACGGTGAGGCACATGTCGTGAAAGGAAGCTTTGACCGTCCTAACATACATTACAACGTGGTGAATGCCTATGACAAAAGGCGTGCGGCTTTCAGGCTGGCTGTTTTTGAGCGTAAGCCGCTTTTGATTTTCTGCGGTACAAGGGCAAAGTCAGAGGACATGGCAAGGGAGCTTTCCGCATATTATGGTAAGGATAAGGTGCGCTTTTATCATGCCGGACTCACACGTGAAGAAAAGACGGGAATCGAACGCTGGTTCTATGACAAGGACGACGCTGTTTTGTGCTGTACGTGTGCATATGGCATGGGAGTGGACAAAAAGAACATACGCACGGTAATCCACCTGGAATGTCCTCAGAATGCCGAAGCATACATTCAGGAAGCCGGGCGTGCGGCAAGGGACGGCAGCATAGGAAAAGCCATACTTTTGTGGAGTCCTTCCGATGCTGAATTTTTTTCTAAGTTTGAAAAAGGAAGCCGTCAGCGTGTCATGAAAGATTTTGCGGAAAGCACTGTATGCAGGAGGCAGGTTCTTCTTGATGCATTGGGCGGTGAACAGGCAGTGTGTGACGGATGCGATGTCTGTGAGCGCGGAAAAGAGGCTCCTTTCCCGGAAGACGCTGCTTTTGTGCTTGATTTTGTACGCAGGCACAGAAAATTATACGGCCGGGAAGATTTGATGGAAGCCGTTTCATCTCTTTTGAACCGCCGTGATTCGCTTTATTTCGGAATGTGCATCTGGGAGCATGACGACGTTGCGGAGATTTTGGACAGGCTTGAAAAAGAAAGGTTCGTGCGGAAATGTCTTTGGCCGTGGTACGGAAAAATCGATTGCAGGGTGAAAAAGCTTTCTAAAATCCGGGAATTCTATTATTCGGCATGGTGGTGCAGGATGCAGGATTTTCAGGACAAAACGGCAAGGACGTGGGCATCCGTAAAAAATCTGCGCATTTTAAAATCCGCCCGTGACGGACGGATTTTGTAGTGATAGAGCCTTGTGTGAGCTAGAGGAAGAAGCGGCGGGAAATCATTCGTCTTCTTCGTTTTCCTCGTTTTCTTCCTTTTTAGGCTGCGGCTTTGGTTTCGGTGCGCGGACCGGCTTCTGCTTCGGCGGTCTTTTTTTGTACTTGACTACATAGCTTGCAAGCAGTGCAAAAATCAGGAATACACCCAATGCAGTGAGAACGTGCCAGTCTTTTATAACATTTAGACATAGAAGTCCGAAATCTTTAAAACTCATACATTCTATTTCGGCATTTAACTGCATTTAATTTAGGAAACTTATAGGCGGCTTTTTTCCCTAAAATGATATTCCTAGAGATGCCCCAGCCTCATGCGCCCAGCCCAGACCGTTGTAATATGTGGCTTTGTAGAATGCGCCGATGTTGAACCAGTCGAAAACGAAGTCACATCCTGCCGTTGCGGAAAGGGAGAATCCGTGCGGTTTTTCTGCATTTACGTTGTCCACGAGAGGAGCCGTGAAATAATATCCTGCGCTCGCTTCGATGAACGGACGGGCTTTATAGAAATTGAAGCTTCCTCCCAATGTAACGTCAAAGTCCGCAATCATGAAATCGGATCCTTTGGAAGGGCTTCCGTTGAGTTTTGCAAAGCAGAAATCTGCTCCTACGCCGCCATAAAGGTGCTCACCGCCGAAATAGTATGTAAGTCCAAAGTCCACTCCGTCATAGGATGAACCGAATGTTTTTCCAATGTCGAAAAAGAGTCCTTGTCCGCGGCTCTTTTGGTCATAGTCGTTTATCTTGGAATTTATCGTGAAAGTCAGGCTTTTTGATTCCATGCCGCCCGTAAGCGTTGCAGTGTACGTTCCGTCTGAAAGCGGCACTCCGCTTATCTTTCCGTCCCAGACGGTGCTTCCGTTCCATGCGTTGAAATTGACCCTGATAGAGCCTTCCTCATAGCCGTATTCGTCATAGATGATTATCTCTCCGTCTTCCGGTCCGTTTACGCTCCATGAGAATCTCGTGGTGTTATGGACGTTCTTGTTGTTCGGGTTGAATTCCCTTGCGCTTGCCGTGAACGATGAAATCCTGAAAGGTGCCCTGTCCATGACTTCAGTTGCGGTCGTATAATCATTGCGGTATATGGTTATGGTGTCGGTCAGCTCTTCGTATCCGAACGCCTTCATCTTTATTGTGTAGGTTCCTTCATCAAGTTCGTAGCGGTTCTTTGAGATTTCCCTGCCGTTCAAGCTGACTGAAGCTTCTGCCGGGGATGTGTCCACTGAAAGATAGCCGGAAATCTTTTCTTGGTAGAATTCCTTCGTGCTTATATATCCGCCTGTCAGATGTACGGTGGAAGTCTTTGTCTCATAATGCTTTTTTGACACTTTTACGGTGTGCTGCCCTGGTTCAAGGTCTTTCAATATGAGCGGCGTTGCTCCGACCCTGTTGCCGTCAAAATACACGTCCGCGCCCGTAACGTTCGATTTTATTTCAAGGTCTGCCGTGTTCATGGTGAATTCAGCGGTCTTGGTTTCTCCTTCGCGGATATAGAAATTGATGGTTTCGTCGTCAAAATTTCCTTTAGAAGCCCTTAAAGTATGGTAACCTGGGGTGATGTTCTTTATTGTGAGCGGAGCGGTTCCCTTGTAGATTCCGTCAAGGTAGATGCCCACGTTTTTTACGTTCGTGACTTTTACGTCAACCTGCGTCATTTTCAGCGTGAAGTTGACCTGCTCTTCTTTTCCCGCCGTGACGTATACCCTCTGGCTTTCATCCTTGCAGTACTCCTTTGAGACCTTCACCGTATGATACCCAGGGCTTACGTTGTTTATCGTGTACGGCGTGTATCCCTTGAACCTTCCGTCCAGATATACCGATGCCCCGGAAACGTTGCTGGTTTTTACCGAAATTGATCCGGTGGTCGGCGCCTGCTTCAGGTTTGAATATATTTTCATCACGCTGCCTTCGGCAAAAATGCAGCAGTCTTTGTGGGTTTCGGTCGTATAGCCGGATGCCCATATCTCAACGTTGAACCACCATCCTGTCTTGACCTCAACCCTGCATGGAGTTACGCCCACCGATTTTCCGTTTATGGAAACGACGGCTCCCTTGATGTTCGAGTCCACTTCGACATAAGCCGTGCCTGAGCTTGCGAAAACTGGAAATGCGCAGAGGAGCGTCATGACCGATATGACTAAAGCACGTGAAAAAGATTTGATTTTGTTTAGGTTCATTCTCATTTTTACTCTCCAATCTTGAAGTTTCCTGCCATGTTGAAGGCCTCCAGATTTTATGGTTAACACTGAATGAGCATACGGGGTATGCTGCCCGCTTTCGGATTATTCAGTGTTTCCTTGGCCTAAGGATAGCACATGGAAGACCTTTTCTCAATAACGGCAGCCCAAAAAGCATGGTTCAATAGTTACCATAATATATAACATTTTTGATTGCAAAAGGTTTCTATATTAAATCACTGAAAACTTTAATTTTTAGAAATGTCCTATACTTGAAAATAGATGTCCGTGAATTTATAATTGACCGGAGGAGGCCTTGTATGTCTTATAAGCTAGAATGTCCGGAAGAAAGCTCTTTGATAAGCCTTTCGGTGCGTTTCTCGGAATCGTCCCGCAAAAAAAGCCGGATTGAAGGCGGAAACTATGCTTCGTCCGTGGAAAAGCTTTCGTTGGATTACAGGAAATACGATGATTTTTTCGTGCATGAGACCATGACCGCTTCCTCAATGCTGATTGAAAGATCCGTGAAGAATTATATAGAAGAAAATCCCGGTGCCGCCGTAATTAACCTTGGTTGCGGCTATGACGACCTTTTTTCAAGGGTGGACAACGGAAACATATTCTGGTATGACGTTGACCTTCCGTCCGTAATGGAAAAGAGGCGCAATTTTTTTTCAAGCGGCGAGCGGTTCATGGAGCTTGAAGGAAGCGCACTGGACTCTTCATGGACAGTTTTCGTGAACAAAGAAAGAAAACCTCTTGTCGTTGCGGAAGGACTTTCCCTTCATTTTTCCGAAAGGCATCTGAAAAAGCTTTTGGAAATCCTCTACATTTCTTTTCCGTCGGGTCATTTTATAAGCGATTTTTGGTCGCCTTGGGCCATGTCGAAGCTCAGCCGGAAATTCCCTGTAAAGGATGCACGCTGGGGAAGGGGATTTGAAAGCGCTGAGGAAATCCTAAAAATGAACGGTGCATTTTCCCTTGAAAAAGAAGTTGCGTTCAGCTCGGTCATGCAGGATTTTCCTTTCCGTTCAAAAGCAAAGTGCCGCAGGAGAAATTCAAAGGACGGCCGTGTCTGCCTTTTAAAATGGTAGATTTTTTTAGTAAAAACGGTTGTTTACAACATCCCTTTTTTTTGCTAGTCTATCGCGTCGGAATGAGGAATTATGAGCAAAGACTTTTTTTATATAATCATCTGGACTGTTCTTGCTGCATTTGCGGTCGCACTTTTTTCTTTTTTGAAAATCAAGGCTTCCGGGAATGATTGTTCTGAAACCGTTTATGCCCGGGACAGGGAAAACAAAATCGACTCGTCCGTGCTGCCTGAAAGCTCCGGGGAAAATCTTCTTTCTGGAAAATCATTTGCCGTTTCCGGTGATGAATACACCTTTGCCCTTGATTTTTATGACGCACAGAATCTTACGGTTACTGAACGTTTCCCTGTGGATGAATTTTTTTCGCTCGACCTTTCATGGAACGCTTCTTATTCGTTCGACGGAGAAAAAAATCAGCTTTATATAAAGCGCACTGCCCTTGTTTGCGGGGAAGACAAAAAAACGCTTTCGCTTGACATGGTGGATTTCCTTTCAGAAAAATGCGCTGGAAGAATCCTTGAGGCAATGGACTCCGTTTCTCTTGAAGAAGGCGACTGGAAAAATCTGGTGTATGACAGGATGTATTCCTATGTTGACCGGAGGCTTTATGAAATAGAATCTTTCGGCGTGACCATTGAAGGAAACGGAATTCTTCTGGAACCCCATGACGTAGATTCATGGATTTTCGCTCCGTCCCTGATTTTTTCATCAGCTGATTTTGACGGTACTGCATCGATCGGTGCGGACTGCATTTTCATAAGGAAGCCCGGTGAAGAAAAAAGCCGTGCAATCGGCGGCGTGATGGTTGAATCTGACGGAAGCTTTCATGCCGCTCTTTATGATTTTGACAGGGAAAAAGGTTCCCGCAACATAAATCTTGTCCATGCCGGTGAAATTGTTTTTAAGACAATCTGTACTGACAAGGTTTCTGATTCACAGACTTGCGGATATTCCATGGAAATAATCCGTGCGCCTGACTTCCTTGGGCTTGTGCCGGGGACTGTCCTGGATGCGCAGAAAATCCTGTATCCCCAATTGAAATGGATGAACGGAGCTGATCCCAGCTGATATGAAATGCAGAAAAATCTGGAGGTTTTTATGAAAAGATTTCTTGTACCGGTTTTTGCCGCCGCAGTTTTATTTATGACCGTATCGTGCTCCCAAAACAAAAAGGGGCCGCTTTCATATTTTAGGCCTGCTCTTCCTGAATCCCGCGGTGAAGATGTTTTCAAGGGAAAGACTTTTTTAAGCGAAGGAAGCCGCCTGAAATTCGGTGATAATGGAATGATTTCCGTGAGCGCGCTTTACTACGGAGAAAACGAAGGTGAAATCACGGACTATTATACGGGTGAATACCGTTTTGATTCCAATGAAAAAAAACTTTGGATTTCCCCTGAAAATCTGTATGTGAACGGAAAGCTCACACGCTCTTTGGACGAATATGTGGAAGAGCGCAGCCTTGGAATAGATGAGGAACTTTCCGGGATGATTGAATCAGGCTCCCTCAAAATCGACGGAAAATCAAAGTCAAACTACAAGTATATAATCCAAAAAAGCTATGAGTCGCAGGGAAGGGCGCTTTTGGAATCCGTAGTATGCTACCGCTATGACATTTCTTCTGACGGCCTTACGCTGAATCTTGTGGAGCTTCCGCCTGAATCAGCAAGGGGAATGGACATGGAAGGACATGACGACCAGAATGCGTATCAGCTGAATTTCTACGGGAACGAAATTGTTTTTATGGAAACGGAGCCTGTTGCGCAGGAATCTGAGTCTTCCGTTCTGTACTATGCTTTTGTCGAATGGAATGATGATTACACTGGTTTTACCGGCAAAGTATATTCGGTTCCGTCCGGCAACGGCTATGGTGACGGAAAGGGCAGAAAATTCACATGCAGGCAGGAAGGAAATATAAAGGGCGGGCTTGATTTTTACACTGAAGAAAACGACGGCTTTTATTTTTACACCGCCGAATTCAATTTCACCGAAATGCCCAAGCCTCTCAAAGCGCTTAAAAAAGCAGTGCTTGCAGACGCAATGTACAATTATACCGAATCATACAAGCTTCAGTAGCCGGGGTCAGCGGAATTTGTCCATCTCCATTTTGCAGAGCTGGTCGCAGATTTCGTTGTATTCGACTCCTGCATGGCCTTTGACCCATTTCCACTCTATGTCGAGCTGATTGTAAAGTCCGTCCAGTTCAATCCACAGATCCTGATTGAGGACGGGTTTTTTTGCTGCCGTGCGCCAACCGTTTTTCTTCCAGTTTTTGATCCATGAAGTGATTCCGTTTTTTACGTACTGGCTGTCGGAGTAGACTTCGATGTGCCTTGACCTCCATTCGGGATTTTTTACGGAAGCATCCAGTGCGTTTATTGCAGCGGAAAGTTCCATCCTGTTGTTGGTCGTGTTTCCGTTGCCGCCGCTCAGCTTGGTTATGTTCTGCCCGTCGATTATCACGCAGCCCCATCCGCCTGGTCCTGGATTTCCTGAACATCCGCCGTCAGTATAGATTGTAAGTGTGTTTTCCATGCAAAAGATTATACAGATTTTTATAAAAAAAAACAGGGGTGCATCATTCCTCAAGGGAGCTGTGTAAGGAGAATACGTTATGCACCCCTGTTATATTCGCTGTTAACGTGGTTAGTATATGCTAACTAATTAAGTTTGTCAATGGCCTTGTAAAAAAAAATCTGAATCAAGTAATCCTTTTATGTTCTCCCAGACCTGTCCTTCAAAGATTTCCGGGATCTCCGAGCGTGTTTTTTCAAGTGCTGAAAGTAGGTTTCCGTCTTCTGCTTTTACGACGGCTTCGCAGTATCCTTTTTCACGCTCTTGTTTTGCGCCCTTGTTGTTGTGCTGGTGTAGGTATTTTATCTGCGGAAGTTCCGTAAGCCTTTCAATCTGCCTGTCGGAAAGGAGCGGCAGCTTGAAGTTGCATGCAGAATCCGGTTCGGGTAGTTCTCCGGCATGTCCGAGTGCGGTTTCGACCATCACTTGAAGGAGCGTTTTTCCCATGGCCGCCGCATAAGTTTCGCTCATTCCTGAAAGACGCGGATTTATTTCTATTACAAACCATTTTCCGCCGCTGAAAACAAGGTCAACCTGTGCCGATCCGTCAATGCCGAGCGAGTCCGCAAGTTTTCCGAGCATGGAAATCAGCCCGCTTGTGTCCAGTTTGTCAGAAACCACGGGACCTGCCTTTATGCTCAGCTTGGGGCTTGTTATGCCGTAGCGGTTAAGCGAAAAAATCATGGGAGGAAGCACTTTGTAATGACCTTTCCTTCCGTAGATTTCCGCTCCGAAATGAAGGCCGTCAATGTATTTTTCAACCAGCCTGTCGGAAACGTTTCGCCCGTTTTTCAGATAAT
>JAFOTA010000070.1 GCA_017421145.1 Treponema sp. | reverse complement strand
GGACAGATTGCAACCCCCGCCTTTTTCCCGGCACCATGGATGATCTGCATGCACAGGTCGGCATGTGAGGTTGCTTCGGCATGGAAAGTGACCCAGTCGGCACCTGCATCGATGTAAGACTGTATCGACAGTTCAGGCTTGTCAATCATAAGGTGCACGTCAAACGGAAGCCCGGTGCATTTTCTGATCGAAGCTATGACTGTCTGGCCGTATGACACCGGTGGAACGAAATGACCGTCCATGACATCAACATGCACGAGTTCCGCGCCGTTTTTTTCAATAAACTCAATTTCCTCGCCCAGCTTTGAGAAATCTGCGGAAAGGATGGATGGTGAAAGTAATGCCTTTTTCATGGTGCAATAATAGTAGTTATATGCCCCGTTGTAAAGTGCGGAAAATTTTTAAAGAAATTTCGGATAACATATTGACAAAGAGGATAAAAGTAATTATAAAGATAGTCTTTTTCTTTGTTTTTTATGGTAATTGACTAATTTTTCACAGTCCTATATAATCGCAATCATGGGGACGCAATCTGAAGAAGCAATCATAAAAGCACTTTCGTTTATAAAAGACGGAAAACTTGAGCTTGCTAAAAAAGAGCTTGAGACGGCGTTTCTTGATGACCTTGAAAGCAAAGCCCTGCGAGTATGCACTGCGTTCTGCTGCAACTGGATCAAGGCTTTTTCGGAATCCGATTCTGCTGCAGATTTGACCAAGGGGGACAACCTCCTGCAGATGTGGAACAGCTTCGTGCCGTGGACAAAGAAATTTGCCTGCGATTTTGAGAACGATGAGCTTTACGAGGATGCCATGTTCGCCTTCAAAACATGCGTCTACAGCCGTGCGCTGCAGGAATACGAAAAGATTCCCGATGACGGCGACCCCAAAATGAAAGCGGAACTGCTGCGTAAGACCGGGCTGTGCGAAAAAAGGCTCGGTAATTACGACAATGCCCTGAATCTGCTGAAAGAGGCCAATTCCCTTAATCCGGGACAGGCTGAAATAATATCCGAAATGGCCGACTGCCTTGAGCTTTGCGGTGACAGCAAGCTGGCCAGGGTTTTGTACAGGGAGGCTTTTTTTGTAGATCCTGAGAAAGTGTGCCTTGAAAACCTTGATTCTCCGCTGATTCAGGAGCTTGTTTCAAGAATAACCGAATCCAAAGAATATTCCGGCAGGATTCTTCAGGAGTGGCTTCCGGTTTACGGGATACTGCTCGGTGCGTTCAATGTCAAGCGTCCCCTAAAATCACAGGAAGTCGGGCGTTTGAAGCAGAACATATATTCAAAGGAAAACGAGCTGAAAGCCTCCGATCACAAGGATCTGATAGTACCGAGGCTCATGAACCTTTATTTGTGGCTCATGGACTACTATCTTTTGTCAAAGGAAAGCACGGTCAAAATCAACGAGCTGCTTCTGAAGATAAAGCTTCTTGATTCTGAGATATACGAAGGCTATTTCAAATAGATTTTTTTGCAGTCCGGACGGTAAAAAACGTAAGGATGCAGAACAACATACAAGGAACCAATAAAGGTTGTTATAATTTTAGGAGTTTTTATGTCTGAAGAACTTGAGAATTCAGTAAGTGAAATGCTGAAAGAGGAAAAATGGACCAGGGCGGGAATCAGCGGATTCAACTTATCGGAGCTTGAAGAAATTCTTAAAAGAGCGAAAAAAGAGAACTGCGAAAAGCGCATCAAGGAAATCTCCGACGAGCAGCTGACGCACACAAAAGACAGCATCGTGGCTCTTTATCTTTCCGGAATGATCGGACTCCGCGACGGATCGCTGGACAACAGCAACCTTGAAACTTTGATTGATATCCTTGAAAAGAACCACAAGAGCACGGTAGTGGAGCAGATCTGCACTTCAATACTCGTTTCGGAACCGACCAACAAATTTGCGCTCAGAAAGCTCGCAGACTATTACAAGGTCAACAACGACGACAGGATCTGGGCTTTGTACGAAAAGATAGTCCTCATCGATTTCGAGGAAGCCGACATAGCAAAAATCCTTGCCGACCGCTACGAAAAGCAGCAGAACCTTGAGGCGGCACTTTCATACTATAAGAAAGCCCTTCTCCGCTACATAAACGCAAAGAATTTCTCAGGCGCAAAGGAGATGTGGAACAAGGTCATCTACCTCAGCAGCTCTGACCTCAAGAAAGAAATGGACTTCCTTCTCATGGCGGAAAAGAAAGTCGCAAAGAACATCGGTGAAGACAGGGCCGTTACTCTCCTTGAAGACCTTTACCTCCATTTCAACAACATCGCCGACTGGGACACAGCAATCAGCATGCTCAAGTCCATCCTTGAACTTGACAACAAGGATTCCACTGCACGCCGCGACCTGGTTGAATGCTACAGGAAAAAGTACGCCGAAAAATCAAACCTTGACTCATACATCCGCGATTCAGACCTTGAATCTTCTTTCCGCAACGTTTTCGAAGCAATCAACGACTTTGAAAAGCACATTGCGTTCGACAAGGGAAGCTTCGTATACCACAGGACATGGGGAGTCGGAAAAATCACCAACGTCGCCGATGACAAGCTCAAGATCAACTTCGGAAAGAAAAACGGCGTAAAAGAGAACATCACCCTCAAAATGGCGGTCGAAGCACTCCAGCCTCTTCCGAAAAACCACTTCTGGGTTAAAAAAGCCACGACAAAGAAGGAAGTCCTTGCAAAAGAAGTGAAGGAAAACGTCGTCGCAACCCTGAAATCAATCATCAGGAGCCACAACAACGCATGTGACGAAAAGCATATCAAGAACGAGCTTTACAACGTGGTCCTCACACCGGGAGAATGGACAAGCTGGCACCAGAATGCACAGAAAGAGCTGAAGACGAACAAAATCTTCGCAGTGAACCCGAACAACAAGGATCAGTACATGGTCAGGGACAGGGAGCTTTCACAGTCAGAGCGTCTTGGAAACGAATTCAAGGCAGAAAAGCAGTTCTTCCCAAGGGTGGAAATAATCCTGCGCTATGCAATGGACGAAACGGTGGACAATTCGGACGAAACGTTCTCAGAGATGTTCAACTACTTCGCAAGCTACCTGAAGTCAATAAACAACGTTGACGAATGTACGGTAGGATCATACCTTGTCCTCAAGCACATAACGGACACCGGAAAGTTCACGAACTACCAGATGCCTGCAAAATTCACTTTCGAAAACCTCTACAGCGACATTGAAAATCCTAGGGAGATTTATGCGGCGCTGAAGAATCAGACTATAAAGGATGATTTCCTCAAATACATCGAATTTCTCCCTGACTGGGACGTACAGTACATCAAGCTTTTCCCGACGGTTCTTGAAGCCAAGATGATCGAATCCCTCATCTCAAAAGGAAAGGAAGACCTGGTCAAAAAACTCGTGGCGGACAGCTTCGAAGATTACCGCAACTACAGGGAAGCAGTCGTTTACTTCTTCAAGGAATGCCGTGAGGAAGAATGGTACAAGGCAGCCAACATCGCATACGAAAAGCAGCTCGTAACGCTCGTGAACATAGTCGCTCTCTGCTACCTTGAAGTTGACAACCATGTAAAGACGACCGAAAACAAGAAAATCATCAAGACCGCTGTCAGCCTTCTCTTTGAAGAAAAAGTCGGCCCTGAAAAGAAGATCAGGAACAATGTCCTTGACTACATGAACAACAGTGACGTTGAAACCATCAACAAGCTCTACACATTGATAAACGACGTTGTAGGACTTGACCCGAAATACAAGACCCAGCTCAGGAACGGAATCATCGGAAAGTACCCGGACTTCAAGTTCCCGGAGGCAGAAATCAAGCAGGAAGTTCAGAAAGGCCGTCTTGTCACCGCAAAGATGCTCGAAGAAAAGAAAAAGCAGGCGGACATACTGGAGCACGAGATTCTTCCTCAGATTCAGAAAGAAATCGCAATTGCGAAGGAAAAGGGAGACCTCAGGGAAAACGCCGAGTATCAGGCTGCAAAAGACAAGTCTGCATTGGAAAACAAGAACCTGCAGGATCTTCGGAAAGAGATTGCGGAAGCCGTCATTTTCGATCCAACGACCATTACGACTTCATTCGTTTCATTCGGAACGACAGTCACGATCCACGACAACAAGGCGAACAACGACATCGTTTATACGATCCTCGGACCTTGGGAATCAGACGTGGAAAACGGAATACTCTCCTACCTTTCACCACGCGGACAGCGCCTTATGGACACAAAGGTCGGCGACAACGTGAAGTTCACATTCAACGGAGTTGACTACGACTGGACGATCACATCCATAGTCGCTGCAAAAATCTAAAAGAAACAAACGCTAAAAAAACGGCATGGCGGTAAAAAAACTGTCATGCCGTTATTTTTTTATGGAAATCATGAAATCATTTTACATGGCTGTTGATTTCAAAGCCCGTCGACAATCTGAACGCCGGCTGACGCTCCAATCCTTGAAGCCCCTGCCTCAATCAAATCCAGAGCCTCTTTCGTAGTATGTATTCCGCCGCTTGCCTTTACGCCCATTGATTCCCCGACTGTCTTCCGCATGAGTGAGACTGCGTGAACCGTCGCTCCGTTTGGAAGAAGTTTTCCGTCACTGCCTTTTGCGATGTAGAATCCAGTAGAAGTCTTAACGAAACCGAACCCGGCTTCCATTGCGCACCTGCATGACGACACGATTTCTTCATCCGAAAGAACGCATGTTTCAAGAATCAGCTTCGTCACCGCATCAGGATTTTTTTCCTTAACGGAAGACTGGATGTTTT
>JAFOTA010000008.1 GCA_017421145.1 Treponema sp. | reverse complement strand
TTTTTCCACATCTGGGACTGTGACTTTTATCCTGTTCGTCACGATATAGTCGCCGTAAATCATGCTGCCGTCTTTCCAGTGGGTGTCCTGGGAAATTCCATAGTCGTAGGTCTGAATGTCCTCACCCGAAATTCCTGCGGAAGATATTGCATCGAGCACACGCTTCATTGTTCCGGCATTTTCTTCCTGCGCGCTATTTATGTCGGCTTTTCTTGTTATCACGGAAAGATTCACGGTCGCCTTGTCGGGAGTGACATAAACTTTTCCGGTTCCGCTCACAGTGATTGTCCGCATTTTATGGACATCTTTCTGGGAGCATGAAGAAAGCGCAAGAACGGAAGCCGCAAGAACAAGAATTGATTTAAATACTATTTTCATACTCGCCACGACCTACTTTATTTCTCTTTTCAGCACGTCAACTTTATCAGTCTTTTCCCATGGGAAATCAGGGCGGCCGAAATGACCGTAGCTCGCAGTCGGAAGATAGATCGGGCGTTTTAGATCAAGTGTCTGGATTATTCCGGCAGGAGTGCAGTCAAAAACCTTTTTCACGGCTTCAACGATTTTTTCTTCAGGCACGACGGCAGTTCCATAAGTTTCCGCCATGATGCTCACAGGATACGGAACACCGATGGCATAGGCAAGCTGAATTTCACAACGCTCGGCCAAATCTGCTGCAACGATGTTTTTTGCGATGTAACGCGCCATGTATGCTGCAGAACGGTCTACCTTTGAAGGATCCTTACCGCTGAATGCACCGCCTCCATGACGACCCATGCCGCCGTAAGTGTCAACGATTATCTTGCGCCCCGTAAGACCAGCGTCCCCGACCGGACCTCCGATACAGAACTGACCGGTTGGGTTGATGTGGAATTTCGTGTTTGAATCAAGAAGCCCCGTTGAACCAAGGACCGGCTTAATCAGCTTTTCGATTATCGTTTCTTCGATTTCCTTGTGGCTGATTCCCGGATCATGCTGCTGTGAAACAACGACCGTGTCAATGCGGAGAGGCTTGTGTCCCTCATATTCAATCGTCACCTGTGATTTTGAATCCGGGCGGAACCATTTTACTTCACCGGCCTTTCTCATTCTGGCAGATTCAATCATCAGCTTGTGGGAATACATTACCGGTGCCGGCATCAATTCCGGTGTTTCCTTGCAGGCAAATCCGAACATCATGCCCTGATCACCAGCACCCTGCATGCCTTTATATTCTTCAAGACCTTCGCCCATGACACCTTGGTTGATGTCCTGGGACTGTGAATGGATCATGTTTGTGACAGCCATTGACTTGTAATCAAGACCATAATCAGGATTTGAATAGCCGATTTTCTGAGCCACATCACGCGCCACCTGCTGAATATCGACATAGGCGTTTGTATTAAGTTCGCCTCCGACCATAATCAGCGACTGGCAAGCAAACGTTTCGCAAGCCACATGACTTTCTTTGTCCTGACGAAGACATTCGTCCAAAATGGCATCTGAAATCTGGTCACAGAGCTTATCAGGGTGACCTTCACCTACAGATTCCGAAGTAAACAAATATCTCTTATTTTCCATAAGGCTGCCTCCAAAATTTTAGTCTTGTGCTATAATTTCATTGTAGAAATTCGTAAAATCCTTTCTCTTTTCTTTTGTAAATGCAATCGCCGTGCGCGGATGCTGATTCAGAACTCCCGTCATCAAATACTGAAGATCAAAGCCCCACTGCTCGCCTTTTTCTTTGAGCGGAATCATGTAGTTCTGGATGAACTCAATCACCGGGTAAAGCTTGTATTTCGGATTGCGGAGGAAGCTGATCAGATTTTCCATCGAACAGTTACCGGCACCGCGACCCATTCCGGCATAAGTTGCATCAAGCCAGTCAACTCCGTCACCAACGGCTTCGATTGTGTTTGCAAATGCCAGCTGCTGGTTGTTGTGCGCATGCATTCCGATTTTTTTACCAAATTTTTCGCCGTATTCAGTGTAAAGCCCCGCAATTCTTTCAATCTGCTCAGGATAAAGCGAACCAAAACTGTCAACTATGTAGATTACATCGACTGGTGAACGGCAAAGCATGTCGAGCGCCTGCTTAACGTCGGATTCCTGTGCGGTTGATATGGCCATAATGTTGCAAGTGACTTCGTATCCCTTGTTTTTGGAATCTTCAATCATGTCGATTGCAGACGGCATGGTGTTCACATAAGTTGCCACGCGTATGCAGTCAAGAAGGCTGTCAGATCTGTTGTGTATGTCATTTTTATAATCACAGCGGCCTACATCAGCCATGGCAGCAAGCTTGAGTCCGTCTTTTTTTTCTCCGATCACGGAAAAAAGATCTTCGTCATCGCAGAACTTCCATTTGCCGAATTTTTTTACATCAAACATTTCTTTGGAAGCTTTATAACCTACTTCCATATAATCAACGCCGGCCTTCAGGTTGGTCTGATAAAGCTCGCGCACAAATTCATCGGTAAAGAAAAAATCATTTACAAGACCACCGTCGCGTATGGTGGCATCAAAAACTTTTACAGATTCCCTGTATCCCAAAAGATTTGCAAGTTCTTTCATATTATACTCCTAGCGTTTCCATAATATGCAAAAATCAACAAGTATTCAATAGAAAAATACTATAAATAGAAACAAAAAGATTCAGGAAACACAAACTGCATGGCAAGCTTTTTTCAACGGTTGCCCAACTGGGGTATTACGGCAAAAAAAACAAGGTTTTCGCTTGAATCGTTAATCAGGCTGTGAGCATGACCGGGCGGACAATAATGACAGTCTCCGGCTTCAAGGATTTCCTCGGTACCGTCAAAAATCATTTTTCCGCATCCGCTGATTATGTAAACCGTTTCGGAAGAACCTTCGTGCGTGTGAAGACCGATTGATGCACCAGGAATGAGCGTTCCGCGCATGATTTTCACATCGTCATCAGCATAGGTTTTTGCAGCAAGGGATTTTTCACCGCCTTTGAATTTCGGTAAATCAGCAACCGCCATTTTGTCAAAACTAATTTTCATTTTATCCTCTAAAAATTAAAACGCATGGACTGCCCTGACCATAAATTTATGATCGATCGAGTCTACGGTAGATGTCTTGTTTTTTCTTGCCCAAGCGCGGTTATTCTTTTCAACGGATGATGACCAGTAGAATTCCGTGTTTTTGATGTCCATTTTTTCAGGAGGAAGATTTTTGAACAAAACCCTTATTTCATCGCTCGTGGGTAAAAACCAATCCCCGGCATTTGTCGTGGAAGTCTTGTATTTTGCACACACATAGGCGGCGCTGTTGTCAGCCGTAAGCTTCGTTTTTCCGGATGAATTCAAAATTTCATAAGTCGCGGCCTTTCCTTCACCGATTCCGTACTTTGTTTCAGAATCTCCCATTGCAAAAGAGACCGGTCCCCATGTGACGCATCCCAAATCTTCCTTGGAAACTTCAAGATAGTGGCATACAACCGATTTTCCCTTGCCGTCATCGACAGAAAATCCTGCTGCATTTTTATAAAAAACAATTCCGCCGCCCGGACCAATGTCTCCCACTTTATACGATTTTTCCCCCGCAAACACCAATGCTGAAACAATCAAAAAAACAAGCGCAATAAATCTTTTAGCCGAACGCGTTCCCATAAAAATCCCCCGTAACAAGTGTTTTCCCACCATTTAAACTATCGGAGATTATACCAATATGTGAACTTTTTTGAAAGAGCCGCTGGAAAGTCTTAAAAGTTTGATTGAAAAAACTTCTTTTTTACTATAACATAACGCTATTGCTTATAATGCTAGTGCTTTGAAAATCTTGGCGGGGAGTCCTTCCCTGTCTAAATCCGTGTTTGGGGGAATTTATGTCTTCACCTTTGGAAAATTATCTTGCTTCCGCTAATGGAAAGCCGAATGCCGCAATGACAGCCTATGTCGCAAATCTTCAGCAGGTTGCGCAGGTGGGTCCTGATATTGCAGCGTCAATCGTCAATGAGCTGGAAAACCAGAGAAGCCACTTGAAACTGGTTGCGTCAGAAAACTATTGTTCACTGAA
>JAFOTA010000069.1 GCA_017421145.1 Treponema sp. | reverse complement strand
TAATCTTCTTCTTCCTTTTCTACAACGTGCCGAGCGGACTCCTTCTCTACTGGGCGGTCAGCAATATTTTGCAGATTGGGCAGCAGATCATTATCAACAGGATGATGAAGAAAAAGCGGGCCGAGATGGAAAGCAATAAGCCTGCCGTCAATAAAAACGTAATCAAATTCAAGGGCTGAAAGAAAAAGACACGCTGAGTGCTGAAGACAGTTTTCCTTTGTGGAACAAACGCCCTATAGAAACAAATTATTAAGAGGTTTTAACTATGGTTTACGAATACGAAGCAGAGACAGAAAAAGAGGCCATTGAGAAAGCGGCTCAGGAACTGGGACTTGAGAGGGACCAGTTTGATGTGGAGACACTTGAATTGCAGAAAAAGTCCCTTTTCAAAAAGGGATATGCAAAAATCCGCGTGATTCCGGTGGACACTCCTGATCATGTGCAGCCCGAATTTGACGGAAAGGTTCCGAACGCGACCGTGCGTGCGAACAATCCGAAGATTGTGGCCAATCCCCTTCCTCAGGATGAATTTGAGGAAAAGCTTCTTGATTTCGTGTCCCAGACCATTTTGAAGATGGGTTATGAGGTCAGCGTGGAAGTCATGTTCAGGGAAGACAAGAAAATCGGTCTCAAGCTCACAAGCCCCAGCTCTTCAATTTTGATCGGAAGGAAGGGAAAAAATCTGGACGCAATGCAGCTTTTGGCGAATGTCTATGCCGGACATCTTGGAAAAGAGGATGTGAGGGTCATTTTGGACAGCGAGAATTACCGCATCAGACGCGAGGAAAGCTTGGTTCGCCTGGCCTATGTTACCGCGGACAAGGTTCGTGCCACAAGAAATTCCGTCCTGCTTGAGCCGATGAACCCATTTGAGCGCCGTTTGATTCACACAACTTTAAATGATATCCCGGATGTTGAAACCAAAAGCGAGGGAGATGGTTTATATAAGCAGGTGCGCGTGATTTATAAAGGAGTGCGCTAAGGAAACCGCGTTTTCCTAAATCTGACCGGGAGCTCCGAAAATTTGATTTTTTGGAGATTCCCATAAACCATTAAGGAGTGTGGCTATGAAACTTCATATTAACAATCGCTTTGGCATTCGCGTTTTTATCTTCGGTATTGTTTTCGCAGCTTGTACGGCATTCTCAGCAGCAGCTTATGATGCGTCGGCTTTGGTTGATTCCGCTACCTATTCAAAATTGAAGAAGGACGGACAGATAACCTATAGTTATTATAAGAAGACCAATGTTAAACTGACCCTTACTCCGAATACTACTTTGGCAAAGGCTTCCACCAAAAACTGGACGAATTCTGAGGATCCTGTTTTCATAGTGGAAAATCTCTATCTCATGCCCAAGTCAAAATTGGGATCGGGAAATCCGTCAAAGACGAACATTGAGTATGCCTCCAAGGTGATTCGCTCTGTCAGCAAGATGCAGGGAATGAAGTATTACAGCGACGGAAAGCTTGAGACACTTTACAAAGAGGCTTATACCATCAAGGGACCCAAGGACAGAACCAAGGTGGCGGATGACACTGCCGGAAGTGCGGACGGAAAGGTCCTTTACTGCATGCAGAACGACAACTCATTCGGAAAGACAAATTACAGGATGGATTACCGCCAGACGGCTTCTGAAGTGAGCTCATGCTTTACCAACACAACTCCGCTTTATGTAGGACCGATTAAGGGAATCAACAACGGAAACCTGAAAATAAATCTGGTCATAATCGATTGTGGAGAGGACATCATGGTCTACATGCTGGTTCAGGCGAAATTCCCTGCCCTGGCAATCCTTGAGAATTCCATGAACAGCTCATTCACGTCCCGTCTGGATGCAATCTACAAGTGGTTCATAAGTCAGTTTTAAGGAAGAGGTATAAAATGAAAAAATCAATTATGGCGTTGCTTTTGGGTGGCGTTTTATTATCTTTTGGAGGATGCAAACCTGCTATGAATAAGGCTTTTGAAGGAAAGGACGGTCTGTTTGCCGTTATTGAGACTGCAAACGGAAACATTTCGCTGGAGTTGTTTTATAAGGAAACACCGCTGACCGTAACGAATTTCGTGGGACTCGCCGAGGGTACTCTGGATGCGGCAAAGGGAAAGCCCTTTTACAACGGACTGAAATTCCACCGCGTCATCAGCAAAGCAAACGGTGATGATCAGGATTTTATGATTCAGGGTGGAGATCCCAAAGGAAACGGATCAGGAGGTCCCGGATACAAATTCCCAGATGAGATTGTTGACAGCCTTAAGTTTGACAAACCCGGATATCTTGCCATGGCAAATGCGGGTGCCGGAACAAACGGAAGCCAGTTCTTCATCACCATCGTGCCGACTCCATGGCTGACCGGACATCATACAATCTTCGGAAAGGTCGTTGACGCTGAGAGCCAGAAAGTTGTTAACACACTCAAGGCGAACACGATTATGAAATCCGTGACCATTTACCGTCAGGGTGCGGACGCCCAGAAATTCAAGGCCACTCAGGCTGATTTCAACCGCATTCTCAAGGAAATGACAGAAAAAGAAGAGGCTGAGATTGCAGCTTACGTAGAGGCCCAGCTTGACGCAATAAAGAAGAATTTCTCTGATTTTACCAAGGATGGAAAGACGGGCATTTACTACAAGATTACCAAAGAAGGTGCCGGAGCAAAGACAGGCTCATTCAAGAAGGTCTCAATGCACTACAAGGGCTCTTTCCTTAACGGAGAGGTTTTTGATCAGTCAAGGGGACGCGGACCGCTTGAGTTTA
Source organism: Treponema sp. (assembly GCA_017421145.1). Next base: position 937 of record JAFOTA010000069.1, on the reverse strand, counting down.
CGACTTCGGACGGAAGAATGATAAAGGGCTTCGATGTTACTGTTCAGGACATGAAGGTCGGGGAAAAGAGAACCGTGATTCTTCCTCCGGAATATGCTTACGGAGACAGAGGTGCGGGAGATGTGATTCCTCCGAAGACATATCTTGTCTTTGAGATTGAGCTTCTTGACGCAAAATAATTTTTCAGAATAGAAGATTTTTAATCTCTAAAAACTGAGCTTTTTAAAAGTCAGTTTCAGAAGTAACAGACTTTTGAAACTGACTCCTTTTTTTATCATTGTGGAAGAAAAAAAATCCAGGGCGAAAATAACGGACGAGCTTGCCTTTTTCGGAGGGCTTTGTCTTTTTTTATCCGCCGTCGAATATGCCATACCAAAACCGCTGCCTTTTTTGAGACTTGGACTTGCAAATCTCCCTGTCCTGATTTCATTGAAAAAATTCCCCGCCGGAAAAATCTTTCTGCTGCTTCTGATAAAAATCCTTTCCCAGGCACTGATTGGAGGAACTCTTTTCAGCTATGTGTTTGTCTTTAGTCTGAGCGGAACTCTCTCGAGCGGTATCCTGATGCTGACGGCACATCGGCTCCTGTTCAAAAAAAATCTGATTTCCAATGTCGGGCTTTCAATGATTGGTGCTCTCGGCAACGCTTTTTCCCAGATTGTCTGCGCGCGTTTTTTGCTTTTCGGAGATAACGCGTTTTATATTGCTCCCCTGCTCATAATCTCTTCCACAGTCACTGGATTTTTGCTCGGACTGTTTTCGAATCTCTTTGAAAAAAAATCCCGGTGGTTCAAGCTTTTTATGGAGGATTCCTGTTGTAAAAAAAATCAGTGGGAAAAAATCTCCGGGGAAGAAAGCGAAAAAAAATACGGGCGCATTTTCAATATGGTTTCCAATATTGTTGCGGCGTGTCTTCTGCTTGCCATCCTGCTCATTC
>JAFOTA010000068.1 GCA_017421145.1 Treponema sp. | reverse complement strand
GTCTGTGATTGCACATTCGGTTGTCAAAAGCATTCCTGCGACAGAGGCTGCGTTCTGGAGTGCAGAGCGTGTCACCTTTGCAGGGTCGATGATTCCGGCTTCCATCATATCAACCCATTCCTGTGTTGCGGCGTTGAATCCGACTCCAGGCTTTTCGTTCTTTGCGCGGTCTGCAATTACTGCTCCGTCAAGTCCTGCGTTGTCGGTAATCTGGCGGATCGGTTCTTCAAGCGCGCGCTTTACGATCTTGAATCCAACCTTTTCGTCTCCAACAAGGTCGGCTGCATTTTCGTCCAAAACCTTTGATGCCTGAATCAGCGCAAGTCCACCACCGCATACGATTCCTTCTTCAAGTGCGGCGCGTGTTGCTGCAAGTGTGTCCTCGACGCGGAACTTCTTTTCCTTCATCTCGGTTTCTGTGATTGCACCGATGTTGATTACTGCAACTCCACCGGAAAGTTTTGCAAGGCGTTCCTTGAGCTTTTCCTTGTCATAGTCGGAAGTTGACTTTTCAATCTGTGCCTTGATTTCTGCGATGCGGCTTTCGATTGCAGACTTTTCGCCTGAACCGTCAACGATTGTGGTGTTGTCCTTGTCAATCTTAACGGACTTTGCGCGTCCAAGATCAGCGATTTCGGTTGTCTCAAGCTTGAGTCCCAGATCCTCGGTGATTACTTTTCCGCCTGTGAGGATTGCGATGTCCTGGAGCATTTCCTTTCTTCTGTCGCCGAATCCAGGTGCCTTTACTGCACAGCACTTGAGGGTTCCGCGGATTGCGTTGACGACCAAAGTTGCAAGCGCTTCACCATCCATGTCCTCGCAGATGATGAGGAGAGGCTTACCGGTCTGGGCAACCTTTTCAAGAAGCGGAAGGATGTCCTTCATTGTTGAAATCTTCTTGTCGTAAATCAGAACGTAGGCGTCGCTGTAGTTGACTTCCATGCGCTCGCGGTCGGTTACGAAATATGATGAGACATAGCCGCGGTCGAACTGCATTCCTTCGACTGTCTTTACGGTCGTGTCCATGTTCTTTGATTCTTCAACGGTGATGACTCCGTCCTTTCCAACCTTTTCGATTGCTTCAGCAAGAATCTTACCGATTTCAGGGTCGTTGTTTGCAGAAATTGTAGCGACGTGTGTGATGTCGTCGTTGCCCTTAACTGCGCGTGAGTTCTTTTTGATTTCGGCAACCGCAAGATTAACTGCCTTGTCGATTCCCCTCTTGATTTCGATCGGTGTCATTCCGGCTGAAACTGCCTTCAATCCTTCGCGGACAATTGCATAAGCAAGAACCGTTGCGGTTGTGGTTCCGTCTCCGGCGACATCGTTGGTCTTTGATGCGACTTCCCTTACAAGCTGTGCGCCCATGTTTTCAAACGGATCCTTCAGCTCAATCTCTTTGGCAACAGAAACACCGTCCTTGGTGATTGTCGGAGCACCGTACTTTTTGTCCAACATGACAAGACGGCCGCATGGTCCAAGAGTTACCTTGACTGCCTGTGCAATCTGCTCGACACCAGAAAGCATCTTTTTGCGTGCTTCCTCATTGTAAATCAACTGTTTAGCCATTTTTTTAGCTCCTTATAAAAACCGTTTTTACCGGTAATTTTTTTTCTTTCGATAGATAAGATACTAAAATCAAACTGAATCGGCAAATTTTTTTTTGAGATAACTAAGAAAATGCAGAAAAATCAAGGATTTCCTACTATCTGTCCGCCTTCCAGAGTAAAGCTTTTTCCCATTGATTCATATTTGTTTCCGAAAATATCGCGTACCGTAAAAAAGCACATGTAGAATCCGTCAGGGAGAGCGGCTTTTTCCACAACCGATGAAGAATCATAGACTGCGGAACCGTAGACAGCCATAACCTCACGTACATCCACACCGAACTGAGACGGGAAAAGGAATTCAAGCACGTCGCCTTCATTGAGTTCTTTTTTTGCACGTCCGGTCACCTTTGAAAAGTATTCCGCATAGATTCCGCTTATTTTAAAAGAATCGCCGGAAAAATCATGCTGGATCAAAAGCACGGAATTTTCTCCGTTCAGCTTGACCGGGGAATAATAAAACTCATATCCGTCCGCAGACCCGGCTTTTTCGCTCCAAATCGGATGTCCGTCAAAAGTAAGACCCTTTCCGTCAAAACATGCCCCGTATGCGCTTTCTGAATCACCGTCATCAGGACATGAGGCTGTTTCCATGCGTATTACGGCACCTGAGTTTTCTTCCATATATAATGCAGAAAAATCAACTGACGAAACGGCATGGCTTCCCGACGTGACGTTGACCGAAAAATTCCCTGACCCGTTGTTCTTTTCGCTCATGCTCACAGGATACAACGCGCTTTTTTCAGGAGCGAACGGTCTGAGACAAGGAACACGCCCGGATTTTTTCCCCTTGGAAGAATACACCCATGACGGAGCCTTCCATGAATCAAAGCAGGCATCAAGATATGCAAGATACGGCCCGCAGGTGCAGATTTCAGAATATGAGTCAAGTTCCTTAGCGGAAAGATTTTTCGGATAGTAGAACGAAAGACCGGAAGCCTGGGAAAGCCCTTCACCATGTATTTCATAAGCCACGGCAGAATAAACGGCATCCAAAAGATCCGTTGAAGAATCTTCGATGACATCGGAAGCAAGCAGCGCAAAATCAGCAAGGTCGATCATGCCCGACGCACCGGAAGACGAATGATGCCCGAAACCAAGCGAAGAAGAAAAAGCAGATGAAAGGTTCTTGAAATCATCGATGGAAGTTGCAGCAGAATCCATGGAATCGGCGGCCTTGGTAAAAGCAGAGAAAACGCTTCCGACCTGGCTCAAATCTATCATAGAAATGCAGGAGCGTGAAAAATCATCTTCGGAAAGACGCTCGATATAGGAATCTGCAAGGAGCATCCCCGTTTCAAATGCAGATGAGGCCGGCTTTTTGCTCAGAGATTTTGCAAGCGTCTCATAATCAAAGGCATCGGGCGGAAGATTTTCCTGAGAACCGACCATATAGCGTGCAGCAGGAGAAAGCATGTATGCCGTTTCAAGGCTTGAAGAAAGGCCTGTGTCAAAAACGATAAGCTCCAAATCAACACCGCTATCGACAACAGCTGATTTAAGGCCATTTAAATCAAGATATGCGCCTGAAAATGCATCGAAGCACACGCCGCTTGTAAACGGAGCCGGAAGTCCCCTTATAATAAGAAGAATCCTGTCACCGCCATAAGATTTTTTTGACCACTGTATGAATGAAGAAAGAGATTCCGAAATTCCGCCCTCAGATTTCTTGAAGCCCGCAGAAGTCACGGCACCCTTGTAAAGCCTGTACCTTACGACATCGCCCCTTACATTCCTGGCCTGGACGACAAATTTTACGTTCGGTGAAGTCACGCTTTTTGAAACCGACTTGAACATGGCATAATCACTGTGGCCGCCTGTTGAATCAAGCCCCAGGTCATACAGCATGACAAGCCATGTCTTTCCGGATTCAGAAGCACGTCCGTTTATTTTCGCATAATCAGCGGAAGAATAAAAATCAGAGGAATCATCATAAAGCTCGTCAAACGTCTGGGCATAAACAAAAGCACCGGCGCACAAAAGCAAAGCCATGAAAAAAAACGCCCGCATCATTCCAAAAACATGGGACGGCAAAACAGCCGTGGATTTTCCGCCCTTCATTCCATCACAAATCATAGGCGGTCATTATATCAGATTTTGGAAAGTCGAACAACCACATGAACAAACGGCTCAATTCAATGAAGAAAATTTCTATTCCATTGAAAAAAAAATCAAAATCCTATACAGTAGACGGACTATGGATTTGATTAAG
>JAFOTA010000067.1 GCA_017421145.1 Treponema sp. | reverse complement strand
GTCGGAACAAAAGAAACCGCGCTCAAGAAAAATGCAGACGGAAAAATCATTCTTCCGGGTGCCTGTGCAGTAATGCTTTCATAAATCATTGAGCCGCAGTCTAAATCGTTTTTGCGCAAGAAACTTTTTTTAACAGGGCCGATTGGAAAACAAATTTCCTTTCGGCTCCAATCTTGAAAATAATCCCCCCGTGTGTTAGATTGTAGTATGAAAGTTGCAATTTTTTTCGGTTCAAAGTCTGACACAGAGACGATGAAAAAATCCGCCGACGTTCTTAAGGAATTCGGTGTCGAGTACAAAGCTTTTATCATTTCTGCCCACCGTGCAGGAGAGCTTTTGGTCAAAACAATCCGCCAGATTGAGGACGAAGGTTTTGAGGTCATAATAGCCGGAGCAGGTCTTTCCGCCGCGCTTCCCGGAGTGATTGCGGGTCACACAGTTCTTCCTGTTGTCGGAGTTCCGCTTGAATGCATCAATCCTGGAAAATCAAACGGACTTGGTGGAATGGACGCGCTTCTTTCAGTTGTCCAGATGCCGCCGCAGATTCCGGTTGCATCAGTCGGGATCGGAAACGCAAAAAATGCCGCTTATCTTGCAATAGAAATCCTTGCCGTAAAATATCCGGAACTAAAGACAAAGCTGATAGATTTCCGCAAAAAACTTGCCGCCGACGCAGAAGCAAATGGCGGGCTTGGAGTGGAACTGTAAAAAAGGGGTGCACCCCTGTAAAAATTTTAAACCCTCTCAGGCGGAAGCCTGAAAATGATAGGAGATTTTTATGCCAAACAATGTCATTGATTACAAGAAGGCCGGTGTTGATGTAAACGAAGGTTACAAGGCTGTTGACAAGTACAAGGCTCAGGCTGCCAGGACAAAGATTCCGGGGCTACTTTCGGATCTTGGCTCTTTCAACGGAATGTTTGCCGTTCCTAAGGGGTTGAAAAATCCTGTGATGGTCAGCGGAACCGACGGCGTGGGAACAAAGCTGGACATAGCCTTTGCACTGAAAAAATATGATACCGTTGGAATCGACTGCGTGGCCATGAGCGTCAATGACATTCTCTGTTCCGGCGTGAAGACATCTTTCTTCCTTGATTACATTGCATGCGGTAAGCTGGATTCAAAGGTTGCCGGTTCTTTGGTCAAGGGCGTGACAGACGGTTGTGTTGATGCCGGATGCGCACTGCTTGGTGGAGAGACTGCCGAGATGCCGGGATTCTATGATGAGGGAAAATATGACCTTGCAGGATTCGGTGTCGGAATCGGTGAGAAGTCCGAGATGATTACCGGAAAATCAATCAAAGAAGGCGACGTTCTGATTGGTCTTTCATCAACAGGCCCGCACTCAAACGGATTCTCGCTCATCCGCCGTCTTGTAACAGATTTCACCGAACCGTATCTTGAGGACGGAAAGAAAACCGGAAAAACAATCGGTGAGGCTCTTTTGACTCCGACCCGCATTTATGTCCGCCCTGTCATGGATGTGCTTAAAAAATACCGTGAGTCAGTTCATGGCATGGTTCATATCACCGGCGGCGGATTCTATGAAAATCTTCCGCGTATGTATCCCCATGCGAAAGAGGGAAAAAAGCAGCTGATGTCCGTAATCAAAAACGGAAGCTGGGATGTCCCGAAGATTTTTGACGAGCTTGTTCGCCGTGGTGCCGATCCGAAAAATCTCTACTCAACTTTCAACATGGGAATTGGCTTTATCCTTGCCGTAAGCAAAAAAGATGCGCCTGCAATATTGAAGCTTTTCAACAAGAATTCACCGAAGTACCACATTGCCGGAATCCCTGATCTGAAGGCCTATGAAATCGGATATGTCGGACATACCGACAAAGAAATCAAGGGCGACTTCAAGGGCAACAAAGCCATGACCGTGTTTGAGGATTAAAGCTGTATGTCAAAATTGAAGACAGCCGTTCTTGTCAGCGGCGGCGGCACGAATCTCCAGGCTCTGATTGATTTTCAGTTGGAGCAGGGGGAAAAATGTCCGTATGAGATTGTCTGCGTGATTTCCGACACAAAAAAAGCCTATGCCCTTGAGCGTGCGGCAAAAGCAAACATCCCTTCCATAATCTGCTCTCCGTATGCGGTTATGGGAGCGGATGCCGCAAAATCTGCTGACCGTGATTCAAAAAGGCTTGCCGTTTCAAATGCCGTCCTTAAAAACTGCCGGGACTTCGGTGCCAAGGCAATTGTTCAGGCCGGTTGGCTCACTGTTTTGTGCGGAGACATTTTGAAAGAGTACGAAGGAAAAATTATAAACCTTCATCCCGCATTGCTTCCGAAATTCGGCGGCGTGGGAATGTGGGGCCATCATGTTCACGAGGCGGTTCTTGCTGCCGGTGAAAAAGAGAGCGGATGTACGATCCATCTTGTGAGCGCGGAATGTGACGGAGGAAAAATCCTTATTCAAAAGCGCGTTCCGGTTCTCCCCGGTGACACACCCGAGTCCCTTTACGAACGGATTGCGCCGGAAGAGCATAAGGCCATTGTCGAAGGACTTTGCCTGATTGCAGGATGAATTTCAACTTCCCTGCGACAGATAATATTCTTCAAGCCTTGGACGGGCGGCCCGAT
>JAFOTA010000066.1 GCA_017421145.1 Treponema sp. | reverse complement strand
GCGGCTTACAGCCCAGTCACGGCTTCCTTCAAGCCACTTTCCGAAACGACCTTCCTTGATGTGAGACGGCTGCCACTTAATCTGGCTGTTCGCCCTGAGAAGTCCCTCGTGGTAGTCGGCGACCTTTACGAACCATGAGCCTATTCCACGGTAAATCAACGGGGAACCGCATCTCCAGCAGTGCGGATATGAGTGAACCACTGAGTCACGTTTTACAAGCTTTCCCTCGTTTTTGAGGCGTGCCATTATGTCCTTGTCGCAGTCCTTTACGAAACGTCCGACATAATCAGGAACTTCTGAAGTGAACTTACATTCAGCGTCAATAGGCTCTACGTTTGGAACGCCCGTGCCGCGGAAAACCTTGTTGTCTTCTTCACCGAACGCAGGCGCGATATGTACGATACCGGTACCGTCCTCGGTTGAAACATAGTCCGCATTGAACATACGGAACGCACCCTTCTCGCATTTCTGGCTTGATTTTTCCGCACAGACGGCAGGATCTTTCAAATCAGCGAAATAAGGGAAAAGAGGCTCATATTCCGCACCGATGAATTCCTTACCCTTGTGGCGGTAGATGATTTCGTATGCGTCCTCAGTCTTGTAGTATGCGGAAAGACGTGCTTCTGCAAAAATATAGAAGTCTCCGCTCTCCTTGTCCAGAATCTTAACGTAGTCAATCTCCGGTCCCATACAGAGTCCAAGGTTTGAAGGAAGAGTCCAAGGCGTGGTTGTCCATGCAAGGAAATATGTGTTTCCCTTTTCCATGTCAGGATCGTTGAATCCGGCCGGTGCTTTGGTAATCTTGAAGCGGACAGTGACGGTCTGATCCTGAACGTCCTTGTATCCCTGGGCAAGCTCATGCGTTGAAAGAACGGTTGAACAGCGCGGGCAGTAAGGGAGGATGTATTTTCCTTCATATATAAGTCCCTTGTCCCAGAGCGACTTTGCGACCCACCAGATTGATTCCATGTAGTCCGGGTTCATGGTCTTGTAGTCGTTGTCAAAATCAACCCAGCGTCCCATGCGGGTAATCGTCTGCCGCCATTCAGATGTATATTTCAGGACGGAATCCTTGCATTTGTCGTTGAACTTGTCTATGCCGAACGCCTCGATTTCATGCTTAGAGTTGATTCCAAGCTCTTTTTCTATAAGATTCTCGACCGGAAGTCCGTGGCAGTCCCATCCGAAACGGCGCTCAACCTTTTTTCCCTTCATGGTCTGGTAGCGCGGAATGATGTCCTTTATCGTGGACGGAATGAAGTGTCCGAAATGTGGAAGTCCAGTTGCAAAAGGAGGTCCGTCATAGAAAACATAGTCCTCCGCTCCTTCCCTCTGTGAAAGGGACTTCTTGAACGTGTCATTCTCTTCCCAGTATTTCAGGATTTCTTCTTCCTGCTTAGGGAAATCAACTTTTGGGTCAACCGCTTTATACATAGAATCCTCTTTATACGATAACAGATTATGTGAATTGTTCAGCCGACAACAGCAGCTAAATTCAAGCTACTTTATCATATTAGAAAGATTTAATCTACTGATTTAATCTATTGAGGATTCACAGAATCTTCCTGACAGACCTCACCATCCGCCGAAACAAAAATCTGATTGCGCTGACATCAGTTTTCCGGCTTTTACTCTGTATTCTTTGTATTCAAGCAGGGCATGGGCAAGCTGGGCTTCATCTTTTGCAATTTCGTGGGTACCGGAAATCATGCAGAAATTGTCCGCTCCGAAATGTATTCCGAAGTTTTCCCTGTAAACGTCAATGAATGAAAAAAGCTCGTCCCTGTCAGAAAAAACGGCGAATCTGGTTCCAAGGTCTTCCCTGTCAAGTTTATTCCATTCTTTCTTGATTTCACGCCATTCTTTAATGCATTTTTCCTCATCAAAATTCTTTCTCTGCTCCGGGTAAAGGATTTTGGGTATTGCGTTTTCTGGATCCAGACAGGGGTTAAGCAAAAGAATCGGCGTGTCCGTAACAAGAGATGCGGCATAGAAAGCACCGAGCGATGAGGCAACAACAAAACTTGCATCCACCGCATCATTTTGGATTTGGGAAAAAGTCTCGGAAGGATTCAGAAGGTCGTATGTTCCGGCAAAAAACTCGTAGTCCGTTTCCAAAATTTTTTTTATGTTCCGTGCGGATGATCCGTTTCCGCTTCCCCCCAATCCGTGGATGTATATTGCCTTGTTCATTTTATTTCTCCTCAGAAAAGTAATCACGCAAACCTATTGGCCTTCGTGGATGCCTGGCTCTTCCTGATACCTTGGCCGCCTGCTCCTTCTGAAGCTCTCTTAGCGCAGGATCTTTTGCCTCGAACATCAGGCGCACCGGCGGGAAAAATGCAATTGAAGCTTCGTGTGCACCAGAAGTCCCCTGCCATCCGCATCCAAACGCCTTTTTGTGTCCTTCCTCGCTGAACTGAATCGTGCAGTACAAAAATCCCTGTTTCTCGTAAAACCCCAGTTCGTAATCTGCCGCATCATCAGGAAAGAGCCTTTGCATTGTCTCCGTGTAAAGCCTCTGAACCACATCCCTATCCCATTTAACAAGCATTTCATCCAAGAGCGTGCTGAAATCCTTTAAAAACACTCCCAGCTTTGCCTGTCCAATGCAAAACGGAGGAACCGTTATCGTGTAAAGAGAATGGCCTCTAGGCGAATGGCAATCCTCATGTTCACCATCATACTTACCTTCGTAAAAGGTGTAGTCTGTCCTGATTGC
>JAFOTA010000065.1 GCA_017421145.1 Treponema sp. | reverse complement strand
CATCGCCGCGCCGCTCCTCGAAGGGAAGGATTATCCCTGGGAAGCGCTGGACGGCATAAAGGAATTCATCCTGCAGCTCGGACCCACGCTGGATCCGGAGCTCTACGACAACCCCGCGGAAGGCGTCTGGGTCGCGAAGGACGCGAAGGTGTTCCCCAGTCTTCCACGGTAAAGCTTTTGGGAAGAACGCTCGATGACGGCGGAACAAGGTGGCTCATTCTTTCTGCAAGCGGAATTGAATTCGATATAGAAGCAAAAAATCTGTCCTTTAATCTGGTTGGTGATGAGTGTGCGCATCCTTCCGGAAAAGAGGACGGAAGCCCTGAAATGAACTGGGCGCGGTATGAAATTTTTGTGGACGGAAAATCTTTTTTGATCGGGAGCATGGATGCAAAAACAAAATCCGTAAAAGTTTTTGAAGGAAATCAGGTTAAAAAAGCCCGCGTCAGATTTTTAAAGCTTTCGGAAGGAACTCAGTCTTATCTTGGAATTGAAGGCATAGTTACTGATTCGGATGCAAAGATTTCTCCTGCGCCGCAAAAAAAACTGAAAATCGAATTCATCGGTGACAGCATCACATGCGGATACGGCGTTGAAGGAAAGTGTGCGGAAGAGCCTTTTTCCACTCAGACCGAAAATGCAACAAAAGCGTATGCATATCTTTCGGCGAAGGAACTTGATGCAGATTATCTTTTGACAAGCTTCAGCGGTTTCGGAATAGTTTCCGGCTGGACAAACGACGGGAACAAAAATACGATTCAGCTTGTTCCAACGCATTATGAAAAATTCTGCTTCAACTGGAATTCAAAAATGTTTGAAGACCGCTCATGGAATTTTTCTGATTTTGTCCCGAATCTTGTCGTAATAAATCTTGGTACGAACGATGACAGCTATACTTTGGACAACGAAGAGCGCCGCAATGAATATTCATCCGAGTACGTGAAATTCTTAAAGGATGTCCGCGCAAAAAATCCCGGTGCATATTTTCTTCTGACCATGGGAATCATGCTCGGCGGGAACAGGCTGTTCTGCAAAATTGAAAAGGCTGCGGAAGAATACACAAAGGAAACCGGAGACAATCGGATTTCACTCCTTCATTTTGTGCCGCAGACTGAAGAAGAAGGTTTCGGCTGCGATTTCCATCCGTCGGAAGCGACCCAGCTTAGGTGCTCAAAAGTTATTGTGCAAAAAATAAAAGATTTGATATCTGAAGGAAAAATTTAAGGAGCGTGTTTATGGAAGAAAAAATACTGATTGAAAAGGCGATTTCCATGCTGAGCTATTCGTATGCGCCTTATTCCGGATATTTTGTGGGTGCGGCTCTTTTGACCGAAGACGGAAAAATCTACACGGGATGCAATATTGAAAACGCTGCTTTCGGACCGAGCAACTGTGCGGAGCGTACTGCTTTTTTCAAGGCAATCAGCGAAGGCGAAAGAAAATTTTCTGCAATAGCGATAGTCGGTGGACCGGGCGGAAAAACAGAATCTTATTGTGCTCCATGCGGTGTGTGCAGGCAGGTCATGGCGGAATTCTGCAAGCCGGATTTTAAAATCATAATGGCAAAAAATCCTGATGACTTTAAAATCAAAACGCTTGGTGAACTTTTGCCCGAAAGCTTTAATCCACAGGATGAAATTGGAGCGAACAAAGCGTAGTCAGTATGAAAATAATGGTCAGTGCATGTCTGCTCGGCGAAAACTGCAAGTACAACGGTAAGAATAATTTTTCTCAGGTGCTTTTTGATTTTGTAAAAAATCATGATGTGATAAAAATCTGCCCGGAAGTGACAGGCGGTCTATCTGTACCGAGAGAATGCGCAGAAATCGTCGGCGGAACCGTGCGTACCAAAACCGGGATTTCGGTGGACGCTCAGTTTAGAAAAGGTGCTGCTGAGGTTTTGAAAATTGCATTGCAGGAAAAACCAGATCTTATAATCCTCCACTCAAGAAGCCCGAGCTGCGGAGCCAACGAAATTTATGACGGGACTTTTTCCGGGTCAAAAATTCCTGGCATGGGGATTTGCGCAAATCTTTTAAAACAGCACGGATTCAATATTGCAGATTCGGATGATTTTATATCGAATATTCAAAAATCAGAAAATCAGAGTGAGGGATTTTAAAATTTAACGTACTCAACGCCGGCCAGTGAAATTTTTCCTTCGTCAATGGAAATCAGTTCGGAATCTGATTCGGATTTTAAAATCAATGAACCGTCGTTTTTCTGCCATGTCTCGCCGAAATCAAAAGAAATTTCTTCGGCTTTTGTCACGAGCTTTTTGCTTGAGCTTCGGTATGTGCCGCGTACCATTATTGCGGAATTCAAAACGGAAGTGCTGAGGATAAAATCTTTTTTTGAGAATTCATAGATTGCGCCTGTCGTGACGCTTGCCCATCTTCCTTCAAGGCTGATGCTTTTTTTGCATGACGGGAAAAGACCTGCCAAAAATGCGAAAAAAACAAAAGCCATGAATTTAAATCTCCTTTTCAAATACAAATCCCCGGATTATTCCTTGTCGTTGTTTTCAGCCGCCATTTCAGCTTCCATCTTTGCTTCAAGCTCTTCTTCACTCGGATATGCATAAAGGAGGTTGACGAAAACAGTCGTGCAGTCTGGAACATGGATGGCCCACTCAACGGTAATCTGCTTGATGTTGAGATCTGGCTGGACAGGCTCAAGGTTGTCTTTCATTCCGCGGCAGATTTCCTTTGCTATGCTGTCGGTCGGTTCTCCTTTTACCCATTCAGAATCAGCAAGGACTGAAAGATGCTGGAAAACGAAGCTTGCGTTCAACGGAGAATTCCTTGCAATTTCTGTCTTCCTAAGCTGGAAACGGATTTTCAGATCCCAGTCTTCTGTTTTTCCGAAGCGTTCGACCGGGTAGCTGTAGTGCACGTTTATGTCGGAATAGTCAAGTTCTTTGTTAAAAAAATTGGCAAGCACGACACCGTTCTTATATGAACTTGTGACGTTCTTTTTTTCGCCGTTTATAAAATTCTCTGAATCCTGAAGGCTTCTTTCGTACTTTTCTTTTAATGTCATATAAATCTCCAAATAAAATTATGGTCAACTTTTTGTATCGGATCAAATGCCGGGTTTACGGCGTGAATTTCATAAATCCCGCATCTTTCTCCATTATATTGGAAATCCTAATGTTTGTGAATGTTAGATCAGGATTTCCTTAGTGCGAGCGGTTGAATTCACGGCAGAATTCCACGAACTCATGCTGCGGAACCGGCTTTGAGAAATAGAATCCCTGGCAGTAGTCCACGCCCAATGCAACCATCATGTCGCGCTGGGATTGGGTTTCCACGCCTTCTACAAGAATCTTTTTTTTCAAATCCTTTATCATTTTGACTGTGTTTGAAAGAACTATCCTTGCACATTCGTCTTCTTCGGATTTCCAGAGTATGTACTTGTCTATCTTTATTATGTCGAAGTCCATGCTCAGGATGTACGTTGCGTTTGAGTAGCCCGTACCATAATCATCGAGAGAGAAGGAGAAGCCCATGTCATGAAGCTCATTGATCGTCTTCAGGAAATCTTCCTGGCTGTTGATTGCGGCGCTTTCCGTAATTTCCAGATTTATTGCAATCGGCGGAAGCGAGTAGTGGCCGAGCGTGTTTTTGAAAATCTGCGGGAGGCTTCTGTGCATGCACTGTACCGTGGACAAGTTGATTTCGAGCATGTTCAGTCCGATCGATTCAAGCTGGTGCATGGTGAACATGCGGCATACTTCTTCGAACACGAACTGTCCTATCTGTATGATGCGTCCGTTTTTTTCTGCAACAGGGATGAATTCTTCCGGGGAAATGTATCCCAGGTCATCGTCGATAAGGCGGATGAGAGCTTCTGCGGAGTGGATTTTGTTTGCCTTTACGTCCCATATCGGCTGGAAATATACTTTGAACGAGTTTGTTTCCAATGCCCTGTCGATCGCTTTTTCTATTGCACGGCGGCGTTGTATGAAGTTGAGCTGTTCTTTCTGGAGGAAGAGAACCCTTGATTCGTCCTTTGCTCCCGGTGAGTCAAGCATCGTGATGATTCCGTCTATGGATGAAACGTCTTCCGGAACGTCGATTATGCTTATCTGGGTTTTAAGCGTCAGAACCCTGTTTTTGTGCATGAAATCGGTTGAGAAGCGGTTTTCTATGTATTTCAGGAGCTGCTGGGTGCGTTTGGACATCCTTTCGTCGAGGATAAGCGCAAAAATGCCGTTGCTGCAGTCATATACCGAATCATCGTCAGTAATCCTGTGGAGCCACTGGGCGTTGTCGTTCAATATTTCATTCATCGCCGAGTATCCCAGGGTGGTCATGTAGTATTCCGTGTTTATGATCTTTATTATGATCACCTTGTACTGCACTTTGTTTCTCAGGAGGGTTATGTTGTTCATGAGGAACGCGCGCCTGTTGTATATGTTGGTGTCGGAATTGTACAGCTCCGCCGGGTTTTCTATGGTCACCAGAAGATAGAGCGTCATCGAAATCTGTATGAAGCATTCAATCAGCACGTTCGGGAAGAAGAACTGGAATGCCATTGCCCCGACGCTGAGGATTACGAACGCAACCAAAGGACGCAGGTGTCTTGACGGCAGTGAATCCTTGTAATGTATGAGAACTTCCGTTGATATAATCACATAGAACACGGCCATTATGTACATGAAGATCATGAGCGGACCGCGGTTGTATGCTTTTTCAGGCGTGTTGAAGAAAATCATGTGGGTGAAAGGATTCGTAAGCTGCATGGCAAGAACGATCAGATAGGGTATGAAAATTGCCGCAATGATTTTTTTGTTGTATTTTTTCGTGAGTCCCGTCACCATGAATATGTACAGCGTGAATATGACCGGAATGGCCGTGTGCGGGATATGGTACAAGTAGTTGCAGATTATTATGAGCGTCTGGAACGGTTCCGATGTGGCTTCCAGGCGGGCTATGAGGTTCGAGGCTCCCATGTCGGCTATGGACATAAGCAGCTCGTCGAGTATGAGAATCAGGAAAACCTTGTTGTGGATCCTGTGCTTGTCTTTTTTACCGATGAATATCACCAGCATGAGTATGGCAATGAATACCGCTGCCATGTCAAAGTAGATTATATAATTATTCATAAAACGGACGATCCTTGGTAAAATTTCAGCCGATAGCATGGCAGCTTCCGGAACAGAGGCTCCGGACGCTGATCTTTCACAATACAGCTGCTATTCTACCATGGATTTTCAGACTTGTAAAATTATTCTTTTCCGTTCCAGCAATATGTGCAGAGCTTGCAGTGGTCGAGGCCGGTGGAATCAAGCATGTCGTCGAGGCGGTGGTAGCGCAGGGTCGTGAAATGAAGCTGTTTCCTGATTTCTTCCTGCATTTTTTCGTATTCAGGAGTGTTAGGATCGCAGTATTTTGCAAGCGTTTCGGGGCTTACGTCCTCACCTTCGAACTTCTTTACGACGCGGCGGGCAATAAGATCCATCTCTGATTTTGAGCGGCTGAAATTCAGGTACTTGCAACCGAACATTATCGGAGGACATGCCGGGCGCACGTGCACTTCCTTTGCTCCCGACCGGTACAGGAATTCCGTCGTTTCCCTGAGCTGGGTTCCGCGGACTATGGAATCATCTATAAGAAGGATTTTTTTGTTTTCTATAAGCTGCTTTACCGGGATGAGCTTCATGTGGGCAATCAGGTTGCGCTGTTCCTGGCTGGTCGGCATGAATGAACGCGGCCATGTGGGTGTGTATTTGATGAACGGCCTTGTGAACGGAATTCCGGCTTCGTTTGCGTATCCGACTGCATGGGCTGTTCCTGAATCCGGTACTCCGGCGACACAATCAGGCTGAACGTTGTCTTTGTCCCTTTTTGCAAGGTATTTTCCGCAGTTGTATCTCATGGTCTCGACGTTTACGCCTTCATAGCAGGAAGTGGGGTATCCGTAGTAAATCCAGAGGAAAGTGCAGATTTTCATCTCTTTTTGAGGCTGCTGCAGGATTTCATATTTGTCGGCTGTTACGAAAACTATTTCTCCCGGTCCAAGCTCATGCTCATCGTGATATCCGAGGTTCAGGTATGCGAAGCTTTCAAAAGAGAGACAGTGCGCGCCGTCTTTTTTTCCGATTTGAAGAGGAGTGCGTCCCAATCTGTCCCTTGCCCCGAAAATTCCATCCGGTGTGGCCACGAGCATGGTGATTGACCCCTTTATCTTCTGCTGGACGTATTTTATTCCGTCAAGGATCGTTTTCTGCGTGTTCATCAGCTCAAGGATCAGCTCCGTCTGGTTGATTTCCCCGCCTGACATTTCAAGGAATGCGCCTCCGCTTTTTATAAGCTCGTCGATCAGCTCGTCTTTGTTCGTGACTATGCCTACCGTGGTTATTGCGAAGCTGCCGAGATGTGAGCGTGCCAAAAGCGGCTGTGGTTCATAGTCAGATATGCATCCGATTCCAAGCCTGCCTTTCATTTCACCGATGTCGTTTTCAAATTTGGTTCTGAACGGTGAATTCTGTATGTTATGGATTGAACGCTTGAACTGATTTTCCGCAGTATAGACGGCAAGACCTCCGCGCCTTGTTCCCAAATGCGAATGATAATCAACACCGAAAAACAGATCCAAAGAACACTCGTCCCTGGAGACCACTCCAAATATTCCGCCCATATCCTTTTCCTTTTTCAGAAATAAATAGATCTGTTCGATAGCAATATTACCGGACAGATTTATGGAAGCTTCTAAAAACTTCTGCTTTAAGAGATGTAACCATTATTGCGCATTTTCATAAAAAAATCCAGTTGCGTTTCTTTGACTTTCTTTCTGCCTAAACTTTGTCGTGCTTGGAACATTCGGTGCAGCCTGTTACGACCACGTGTTTTTTGCCGTCGGTTTTGTTGAAGAGCCTTGCCGTCAGGTATCCGTCTTTTGCAGGTACGTTTTTTCCGCAGACCGGGCATGTTCTTTTTACGCCTGGTTCTGGAAGGGGAAAGCAGTGGGGGCATCCGCTTATCGTGCATAATTGGTCGGGGACGTTCATCGGGCGGTATACACGGCTGAACAAATCCTGTCCTTTTTGAAGAAAGCTGCCGCACAACGGGCATGTTACCAGAAGATTGGAATTCTGCGCCGTTTTTATGAGCTTCCGGCTTTCTTTTGTTTCCTTTTTTGATTTATGGAAGCTTTTTCCTATAAGCCATGCCAGGAGTATTATTACCGCTATTACGGCAATGCCCAAAACCATTTCTTTCATATTATGGATTACCGTTATGCCCTGCGTGTTTTTTTGAGAATCCCGCCGCTTTGTTGAATACATGCTCGACATACTGGGCTTCTTTTTCGCTCAATGCCGCACGTGAAAGTATTGTCCTCCAGAACTGCTCCATGTCCGGCCTTCCTGTAACCGAGAAAAATCCTATTTCCTGAAGGCTGTCCGCAATGGATTCCACCGTTTTGTCCAGGCGTTCAAGCGTAATCGGGGTGCATCCTGAAATGTCGCTTCGGTTTGTCCTGAAAAGATGGTAGCACATGATTTGGACTGCGTGGCTTAAATTAAGGGACGCAAAATCCGGGCTGGAAGGTATCGTGATTCCCGTAGTGCACTGGTCTGTTTCTTCATCTGTCAATCCGGTGCGCTCGTTTCCGAATACAACCGCCACTTTTCCTCCGTTTCCGGTGACTGAATCGGCTGATTGCGCGAAATCTTCCGGGAGCTGGAGCTTGAAGCGTTTTTTACCCTTGCGCCTTGTCGTTCCTGCGGCACATGCACAGTCGGCTGTGGCTTCCGTTATGGAATCATAAAAAGCAGCGTTTTCCCAGATGTATGCTGAATGTATGGCAAGAATCCTGACTCTTTCTTCGTCAAAGTCTTCTTTCTTACCGACTATCCTGAGCGTATGTATGCCGTTGTTTGCCATTGCCCTGCATACGGCACCGACATTCCGGCTTTCTTCCGGGCGGCACAGAACAATCACTATGTTATCAAGATTCATATATCCGACTATACCGCTTTTATTGATTTTAGGCTATAATGGCTCCATGCAGGATTTTAGTTTGGACGGAAAAAATGCTTTTGTAATCGGCGGAACCGGGGGAATCGGGCTTCAGATTGCGTATCTTCTGGAAAAATCAGGCTCTGTCGTTACTGTTGCTGGCCGGCACGGCATTGAAGGCGGAACTTCCATAAAAACGGTGCATGTGGATTTTGACAAAGGCCCCGGAGAACTTGAGCGCGGTGAAATCAGGGAGAAGCTTGAAAAATGCGACATACTGGTTTTTACCTACGGACCTTTCATCCAAAAGCCGCTTCATGAAACGAAATCTTGTGATTGGCTTAAAATGGCGGTGGATGATTATGCGCTCCCCGGAATTGCTGTTTCATCTGTTTTGCCCGGAATGATGGAGCGTAAATTCGGAAGGATTTTGCTTTTCGGCGGTACAAGGACGTTCCAGATCAATCCGTACAGAACCAACGCAGCTTATGCCGGTGCGAAAACTGGAATTTCGGTAATAATAAAGTCCATATCTGCCGAATATGGTAAACATGGGATAACTTGCAACGGAATTTTTCCCGGATTTACAAGGAATGCCCCTGCTGATTGCCTGCTGGTCGAAGAAAAGTCAGTTGCTATTCAGGCGGTCAGTCTCATGAAATCACCGGATTTGAATGGAGTCCTTCTCAACGTGGACAAGGGGTGGAATCCTTGAACGCTGCGGAATTCCTGAATTTCCATTTTAATTCAAAGATTTTCAATTTCTAATTTGACTAATAGCGGTTACTTTAGTAGTATATAAGGAACCGTTGGTATATAATTTTATTGAAAAGGAAATAGAAAAAAAGTTAAAGCGACGTTTTCGCTGGAGGATTTTATGGCTAACGATTTTGTCCCTGGATTTAATGACGAAAAAGACGACAGTCTTAAAATGCAGCTTGATAAAGTTCAGGAAGTTGATAATTGTGTGATGGTCATTTTGAACGGATACATTGACACATATAATTCGGTTTATTTTCAGAAGCAGGTCGGAAAAATCGTAAGCGCTGGCTTCGTAAACATAATATTCAACTGCTCATGCCTCAACTATGTTTCTTCAACCGGAATCGGTTCTTTCACGGCGTTTTTGAAGCTCGTAAAGCCGAAGGGCGGTGACATAGTCCTTTTGAACATACAGCCCAAGGTCTATGAAGTTTTCCAGCTCCTTGGATTCAGCCAGTTCTTCAATATCAAGGAATCGCTTGCAGATGCGGTGGATTTCTTCAAGAAAGGCGGTGCACCTACAGAAAGCTCCGTATTCCCGAAAGTGTTCAACTGCCCGGTATGCTCAAGAAAGCTCAAGGCAGCAAAGAGCGGCAGATTCCGCTGTTCTGACTGCAAGTCCATTTTGGCTATAGACCAGCAGGGTCATGTCTTCCTCGGCTGATTTTCCAGTTCCATGATGAATTACCGGCGCGCCTTGAACATGTGTTTGAGACGCGCTTTTTGTTTCCCGTATTAATCAGCGGTTCCCATATATGCCGATTTTCCTAAATAACCCTTGAAAATTTGCGTAAAACGCATAGAATATGAGTATGAGTAAAAATTCACATATGACGTTAGGTCGCCGGATAACCAAGGCATTGGCAGTGTTTTTCCTGTCCATAGCTGCCTCGCAGTGTTTTGCAAAATCTCCTTCAGATACCGCAAACCTCAAAACAGAACAGGACAAGCGCTATCTTGATATAATCAATACCCTCTACTATTACATCCAGCAGAATTATGTTGATGACGTTGATCCTGAGGTGCTTTATGCAGGTGCGCTCAAAGGTATGCTAGAAGCTCTTGAAGATCCTTATTCGGTCTATATGCCGAAAGACGAATGGAGAAGCCTTAAGGACACAACCGTCGGAAGTTTCGGAGGCGTGGGTCTTTCAATAACCAAGCCGACTGAAAACAAGCCCGACAAGCCTGCTTATGTGGAAGTTTCACAGCCCATAGAAGATTCACCGGGATACAAGGCAGGAATACAGGCAGGTGACCTTATAGTTGCCATTGACGGAACCGACACGTCGACCATAACGATGAACGAAGTCCTTGACAAGCTCCGCGGAACGGTCGGAACCACTGTCACCGTTAAAATTAAGCGCGGAAAGACCATGGAATTCGAAAGGATACTCACACGCGCAGTCATTGAAAATCCGACCGTAAAATCAGGCATGATCGAAAACTCAAAAATCGGATACATAAAGATTACCGAATTTTCATCCAATACGGCTCCGAGGGTTCAGGAAGCCATAAACAAATTCGTAGGCGAAAGATACAACGGACTTATCATTGACCTTCGCAACAACGGCGGCGGACTCCTTTCATCTGCCGTTGACATTGCGGAAAAATTCATTGATTCAGGAATCATCGTTTCAACGAAGAGCCGCATATCATATGAAAATTCCGTATACACAGCACACAGGGGAAAAACCACGGTCCGCGGAATCCCTGTCGTAGTGCTGATCAACGGGGCTTCTGCATCTGCTTCCGAAATCCTTGCCGGTGCGCTCAAAGACACTCACGTGGCATATCTGGTGGGAGAAAAAACATACGGAAAGGGCAGCGTCCAGATTCCGAGCGAGCTTGTTAACAACGACGGCTTTAAGATTACCGTTGCGCGCTATTATTCACCGAGCGACACCAACATCGACAAAATAGGCATTCCTCCTGACAGGGAAGTGAAATTCCCGGAATTCACCGAAGAAGAGGAAAAGGCTTACGTAAACCTTGTTTCTGCGGAAGAAATAGAGGCTTATGTCGAAACTCATCCGAACATGACCGAAGAGCAGATTGCAGCCTATGCAGAGACTCTTTATCTTGCATATCCGATCGACAAGCGCGTGATCAGAAAGATTGTCCGCAATGAAGTCGACAGGACACGCCCGTCACGTCTTTATGATTTGGATTATGACCTTCAGCTGAACGAAGCCATCAAGATTCTGAAAAATGAGGACATGGACAAGCTGATGAAGTCAACCAAGACATTGAAGCAGCTCCAGGCGGAAGTCAAAGCGGAAACAGAGACCGAAAAGTAATCTGATGAGGCAGTTCGTATCAGATTCGGATATTGATTCTTCAGGCACTCTCACCGTATCGGGAAAGAAATTCCATCATATGGTGAAAGTGCTCCGTGCCAACCCCGGCGATATGGTCTATGTCCGGCTCCCCGGCGGCTTGATGCAGAAAATGACCGTTTCTTCAATAGATTATGCGAAGAAAAGGCTTTTGCTCCAGCTTGCAGGTGAAAATACGGCGCAGGATGCTGAATCAAGGCCTGTGAATGAAGAACCGCCATTAAAAGACAAGCCGCAGATAGAAATGTGGCTTTTTCAGTTTGTGGCTAAGCCTCCGAAGATGGACTTGATCATAAGGCAGGCGACCGAATGCGGAGTTTCATTTATCATTCCGGTGGCCGGTGAGTTTTGTCAGTCCGGTCCGGTTGAATCTGCTGAAAAAAAGAGCGGCGGAAAAGATGACCGTTGGGAAAGGATAATTACGGAAGCCCGTGAGCAAAGCGGATCTCCTGTACAAACGAAAGTGCTTCCCTGCATGACGCTTGAAAAAGCCCTGTCATATTGGAAAGATGCTTCCGGTGAAGATTCCGGGGCCGTCGTTCTTTATGAGAGGACTGAAGGAACCGTCACAATTCACGGTGCATTTGCCGATAATGATAGAACAAAAAAAGCGGCGGTCTTTGTCGGGGCGGAAGGAGGCATTTCTCCCGCTGAGATTGCGGCTATGAAAGACTCCGGGATACTTCCTGTACACTTTATGACCAATATATTGAGATGCGAAACCGCGGCTTTATACGGTATTGCTGCTGTACAGAACACACTTATGGAGAAGGGACTATGGCAATTCAGAGAATAAAGGTATTGGACGTACCGGTAGATATCTGCGAGGTACAGGACATTGAGGAAAAAATCATGGAGATGGAAGCACAGCCTGGAACAAAGCAGATTGTGTTTCTCTCCGTCTGGGATCTGCTAAAGGCAAGAAGAAAGGGCGAATACAGCCGTTGCGTTCAGAATGCAGATTTAATCCTCCCGATTTCCAAGAGCATACTCAAAGGCGCAAAAAAGCTCAAAAAGCCGGTGCCTGTCCGCTATAATCCGTTCAATGCAATAATATCCATATTGAGCGTGCTGGAATCACATTTCAAATCTGCCTATCTGCTCGGCGGACGCAAAAAGACTCTCATGGCTGCGGAAAAAAACGTGCGCACTACGTTCAAGGATCTTCAGATTGTGGGACGCTACGTTGGTTTTTACCCGCGCAACATCGAAAATGACATCGTTCAGGCAATCTACAAGGCATCTCCGTCTCTCGTTCTGGTCAGCGAAGGAATCAAGGAAAAGGATTGCTGGGCATATAACCGCAGGAACAGCTTTTCATCAAGCATTTTCCTCTATCAAAAGGACATCATCGGGATTTTCGGTGAGCGCATAAACAGGATCTCCGAGAAAAAATTCGACAAGGGACTGGAAATCTGGGAAGAAATCAAGCACAATCCGTTCAAAATCTTCCTGATTTTCCCATACATGAAGTTCAAGATCCTTTTGATCTGGTACAAGCTTTTCAAAAAGGACAACGCTTGAAAAGACCATGAAAAATCACATTGTAGCCGTTTTCTCAAAAAATCCGTCGTTGGCAGACTGGTGCAATTGCGTGCTGGGAGATACGTTTCTCGTTTTCTGGCTGCAGGATACCTGTGGTTTTCCCGAAACATGCCGTCCTGTCGCCGTTATTTCTGATTTCGATGCCGAAGCTTTTTCGCGCGTATATGATTCTTTCTGGAAAAACAGGATAAGGTGCTATTTTGTTTCTGGAGCAGGCTTGTTTTCTTCTTCCGAATGGGAAAGGTTCCCCAAGGCAAAGTTCATCGATGAAGGCAACGACCTTATGCTCCGTCTTTCAGTCGAATCGGAATACCATCTTTCGCCGATGCGCACGACTTTTGACGTTCCCGAAAATCTGGTCGAAGAATACTACAGGCGCTTGCTCTGTGCATCCCAGTCCGATGAAAACGTGCTTCTTTTGGGAAATCTGGGAGCCGGAAAAACCCATGACGCAATGATAATCCATCAGAATTCAAAGAGAAAGGACAGGCCGTTCATAAGCTTCACCATGGCAGAATCAAACCTGAATTCCGTTGAAGGCGATTTGTTCGGCATAGCGAAAAACACTTATACCGGAGTTTCTGCAAAGGAAGGTGTCCTGCGTATGGCTCAGGGCGGAACCTTGTTTTTTGACGAGATAACTGAAATCCCCCTGGAAATGCAGTCAAAGCTCCTCACTGTGATTTCGGAACGTAAATTCAGGCAGAAAGGAAGCGACAGGGAAGAAATCTTTACCGGCAGGTTCATTTTTGCAACGAATGCCGACATTGACAGATTGGTCAGGGAAAAGAAATTCCGCGCGGATTTGTACAGCAGGATCAACGTGCTTAGGCTTAGGGTTCCTGACCTTAACTGCCGCACCGATGACATAACGGATCTGGCCGTGGAATATGCCGCCGAAAAGAACAAGACGCTTACGAAAGATGCCCTCCGTGCGCTGAAAAGCCACAATTGGACGGGAAACATAAGGCAGCTGAGGAACGTGGTCGTAAGGGCATGCACTTTTTCAAGAACCAGCGTCGTTGACCAAAAAGATTTGTCTTTTGATTAGGAGAGCAGCCCGGTCAAGTTTGGCCGCCGTAAATTTTTCTATATATTCTCTTTTTTTCTTCCGAAAAATAGTGTATAATTATAAAAATATCTAAAAACTCTAGTTTTAGGGTACAATAGAATGCATCAGGCAATTTGGTCTGGAGGAATCTTATGAAAAGAATTTTAATGTTAGCGGCAACTGCACTGGTTGCGTTCAGTGCATCAGCATTTGATACTCATTCGATTACACCAAAGGGAAACATTTCTAACTACACGAAGACGAATTATACGATCGTATCAAAATTCGGCTCGACATACCGCTCAGTTGCAGTCAAGTACGTCCATATGTACAACAATGCAGGCCAGGAAATCGAATGTACGGGCTACAATGCAAAGGATGCCGTGGTTGACAAGGTAGTATATGCCTATGATTCAAAATCACACCTTAGCTCATCAACGTTCTACAATGCACAGGAGGCCGTAATCTGGAAGACCACATGCGAATATGACACCACAGGACGCATAACTTCCGAAAGCGAATATGACGGTGACGGAAATCTTACCGGAAAGACAATCTATGAATACAACCAGAAAACCAACAAAGTGACCGAATCCTATTATGACGGCGCAGGAAAGCTTTTGGTAAGGGCAATCTCAACGAACACGAACGTCGGAAAGCCTGCCGAAATCTTCCGCTACTATGGTGACGGTTCTTTGGACAGGCACGAAATCTACACGTACAACGATGCAGGTCTTTTGGCACAGATCGAATACACGGACGTGGGCGGACAGCTTACTTCAAAGCTTGTGTACCGCTATGATGCAAAGAACGTGCTTACTGAAATCCAGACATACAACGGCAAGGGTGTTTTGTATCAGCGCGAAATCTACAACAGCGACACAAACGGAAACCCGACCAAAATCTCCGTCTATCTTGTTTCTGAAAAATTCGGAGGCACGGTGAACGAGCTTCAGACACAGTCAACCATAACATATTCCTATAAATAACGGGAAGATTCATCATTTGGCCGTCCGCATGATGGGCGGTCATTTTTTTTAGTCCGCGCAGAAAAACTGAACTTTTCGGACGGCTCTATTCTAAACCTTGATTTTAATCATACCGATAGTTAGAATTAAGGTAGTAGTTTAAAAGAGGGGTATTTATGAAATCTATCGGGATTAAACTTGCAGACGGGTCTTTCTATCCGATTTTAGAAGAAGGCAGCATTGAAACCAAGGATTTGGAAGTTACTACGGTAAAGGACAATCAGACAAAAGTTCAGATTGATTTGTACCGTTCAGAAACAAATTCAATGGAAGATGCCGAATACGTTGACAGTCTGGAAATCTCCCACCTGAAACCTCATCCGAACGGTGTGCCGACCCTTAATCTCGAATTGAATTTAGATTCTGACAATAAGCTCCATGCTCAGGTAAAAGATCAGGAAACCGGTAAATCCACTCAGGTGCAGGTGAGCCTTGTTTCACGGACGCTTGAAGAAAGACAAAGCCCGGCGAATTTTGCGCTCAATGATTCTTCCGATGAAATCATGCCTGGAGTCGCTGCGGTTGATTCCATACTCAACAGCCCGAATGACGAAGAATTCAATTTTGACCCTGTTTCTGATTTGACCCATATTTCCGAAGATTTGGACGACATAGATGACACTACGATCGATTTGGCTTCGCTTGATGTGGATTCAATTGAAGATGCCCAGATTTCCGATGAATTTTTGACCGATTCCCAGATCATTGACGATGACATTGTTTCCGACAAGCCGCTCACTGATCAGGACATGCTCATTCCCCCGGATTTGTTCAATGATGAAGGAGACAACAAAAAAGACGATCGTTTCGTGGACAAAGACGGAACCGGATTTTCTTTCGTCGATGATTCCGAATCTGATGATATAGAAGCCGAGCCGCCGCTTAGTGAACCGGAGACTTCCACCACAAGCGCAGAGGATGAATTCCAGGTGCCGCCGACGCTTTTGGATTCAAGCCTCTTTGATGAAACACGCACGGATTCTGACCCTGAACCGGAGCCTGCATTTGAACCGCAGATAGACGCAGCGGAAAATTCAGAACCCATCGCAGAAGAAAAAGCCGATGTTGACCTGGACATTGCACCTCCTGATTTTTCTGACCTTGAGCTTGATGATATCGGAGAAATGGAGCTTGAACCGGAACTTTCCATGACATCTGAACCGGAAGAACCGGGAGTTGAAGCACCGGACATTCCTGAGGAGCCTGAAAGCGGTTTTGCTGATGAAACGGCATTTGATGTGCCTTCCGAACCCTCTGCTGCAGAAACTCCGGAGACTTCTGAAAGCTCATACGATCTTCCTGAGTTTGATGATCTTCCTACTGAAACAGCCGAAGAGCCTGCTGAAAAAACAGCGCAAGCCGAAGCGGAGCCTGTGCCTGAAGAATCAGTGCCGGAGCTGGAAACCGAAAGCAATTTTGATTTTTCACTCCCGACATTCGATGAGCTTGGAACCGATGCCTCAGCAGATTTTGATGACAGTTCCCTTGGTGATTTTACTCTCCCTGCCGATACCGATACAGAAAATGAGCTTGATTCAGCTCAGGTGGAAAAGGATCTCTCGCTTGTAGAGCCTGAATTCACCGAACCGGAGCCAGCTGCAGAAACAACAGATTCAGAATCCGTTGATGAAGCCCCTGTTTCTTCGGACGAATCTTCATTCTCCGTTGATGATCTGGAGCTTCCTGATTTCGGCGATGTTGATCTGAGCACTGAATCAGAGCCGGAATTTGCGGTTGACCAGAACATAGAGCCTATTGCAGTGCCGGAAACTGAGGAGACACCGGTAGTTGATTCTGAAATCGGCCTTGATCTCCCAGATTTTGATGACGCAGATTTGACCGACGCTGCTGAACCTGACGCAAATGAAACGATAGAAGCCGAGCCTGAATCTCCTTCTGAAAGCCTTGATCTCCCGGACTTTGGAGAAGACGGAAGTGCGGATACAGAAAGCATCTCTCTCCCTGAATCTGCTGAAGATGAAAGTGCAAGTACAGAAAGCCTTGATCTCCCTGATTTTGGAGAAGACGGAAGCGCGGATACGGACAGCCTTTCCCTTCCTGATTTTGGTGATGACGGAAGCGCTGCAACTGAAACAAAAGCTTCGGACGATACTAAATTTGATATTGACGGAATGGATCTTCCGGATTTCGACAATCTTGACAAGACTTCGGAGCCAAGCGGATCTGAATCTTCCGGTTTGCCTGACTTTGACGATCCTTTCAATTCCCTTTCAAGTCCGACCGGCGGCACAGATTTTGATTACCCGGATTTTGATGATTCACCTCTTGCCATGGACGCTGCATCTGAAAAAGAAGATTCTGAGACAAAAGCAATCTTCGGCGACTTCGATGATACCGACGCAGTGTTTGAAGGTGAGACGGAAGGATTTAAGGATCCGACTGCCGGAAAGAAAAAATCAAAGAAAGCGAAGAAAAACGTCAGGACAAGTTCTGAATATGATCCTTATGCCGAGGATGAAAACCGTGAAGACAAGGGAAACAAAAAGCTCATGATTTTCCTTCTTGCGGCTCTTGCAGCTTGTGTTGCCGTAATCTGCATACTGGTGCTCCAGTCACGCGGTGCAAGCGGAAGCAAAAAAACGGGACCGGAGATTGCAGATACAAAGACGGCCGAAACCGTCAAGTCAAATTCAAACGTCACATCCATGGGCGAACCACGTGCAGAGATAGTCGTGGAGCCTGAATCAGATTCCGTCGCAATCGAACAAGTTGCTAAGGAACCAGAATCTGCCGCAGCTGAAACGACACCGGCTCAGGTCGAAAAGACTCCTTCCGTAAAAGAGACTGTATCGGAAAGAATCGTCTCTGAAGAAAAGAAGATTACCGGCGGAGATGAAGAGCTTGCAGTAAGAAGACCGAAGATTTTTGAGCCTGCAAAAAAAGTGGAGCCGAAGCCCCAGGTCGTAATTCCTGCAAAAGAAGATACGATTATAGTGGCTGCGAATCCTGAATCTGTTGTCCCTGTAAAAAAAAATCCAACGGCAACTAGCGGTTCCGACATCAAATACACCGTAGTCTGGGGAGACACTTTGTGGGACATTTCAAATGCCTACTACAAGACTCCGTACCGCTATGACAGCATTGCGAAGCACAACGGAATCACAGATGCAAATAAAATAAAATCAGGTCAGGTTCTTCTGATTCCTGCTGAGTAATTTTTTCGCAAGGATTTGCCATGTCAAAAACAGGTTTCAACTTGTTTCCTTCTGGCTTCTTTTCTGCCTTGTTTTCACAACCGGATGCACGAAAGCAAAGGCAGAAGTTTTGCCCGAGGAGATTTCAAAAAAATACGGAAGCGATGTGAATTATTTTTTAGGCTTGCAGGCTGAATCAGAAAATGAAAGCAAAGCTTCCGAAAAATATTTTCAAAAGGCACTTTCTTCAAAATCAAAGCTGACCGTCTATCTTGCTGCAAAAGAACTGGTTTCCATAAGCTCTGAAAAGAATGCCCTGAAATATGCGGCGAATCTTTACAAATCTCAGAATGATGAAAAATTCCTGGCGCTTTATCTTCAGGAACTGCTCAATCAAAAAAACTATAAAAAAATAATTTCGCTCACAAAAAATCTGGACGTTGAATCCGCAGATGATGAAATCATTTTTTACAGATGCGCGGCTTTGCTTGAAGAAGGAGACTCTTCTTTCCCCGGCATCTACAATCTATGGTGCATTGAAAAACCCTATTCTGATTACCATAAAAAAATATTTTCGATGATAAAAAATTATCCTGGAAACGGCTTTGCTTTTGCATCGGAAATTGCAAGGATGGAAAACGAAGCTTCAAAAAGGGAACCGGGTCAGGGACATTCCGATCAGGCCGTGGCCAACGGCAACGACATGATCATGCCGGGAGACAAGGTCTACAACAAGACTCTTGCGGAAGGCTTGAAGAACGGTACGCTCAGTGAGGAAGATCTCAGAAGAGCGGCAGCCAATATCATCAGAAGTATCGTCTACTCCAATGTGGCGAAGAAATACAAAGCAGAAGATCTGAAATAGATTGTCTCTCACAATACCCGTGAAGTACACATTCTTGAACGGCACTTCGTTTTGGTATTCCTCGCCGGCCATAATCATACGGGCCACCCAGAAGAAGATGATG
>JAFOTA010000007.1 GCA_017421145.1 Treponema sp. | reverse complement strand
TCGAAGCTGTCCTTGATTTTTGTGTCAATCAAAAGCTGGTTTTCATCTGATGAATAATCGATTCCGCTGCCTTCGACTATGTGCTGTCCGCCGAACAAAGAAAAATATGAATCCTCTTCGCCTGCGAACATCATGAAAACTGGGATGTCTGCAATGTTCACCGAATCATCTGACATTATGGAAGCCAAATCTATTTCATCGCCCTTCATCATTATTCCGCGGGTTGAAATCATTCTTGTGCGTCCTGAAACAAGACCGCTTTCATCAAGAAGTTTTTCGACTTTTTCTATGTCCAGAAGTGCCGGAATCTGCGGTAAAGTGCCGTCGAAAGTGCCGCTTCTTGCCATGAATATGTCTGCGTTCCATCCGTCCGGCAATGTTGCTGAAATGGTTATGTCGCCAGTGTAGTTTGCCCGGAAATCTTTTTCAAGCCCGCGGTTCGTGGACTCTATGAAAGAGTTTCCCAAAATTACGATGGCCACTCCGAAGATAATGAACAGCGATACGATGATAGACTTCGCCTTGTGTTCTTTCAGGTTGCGGAGAGCCAGCTGAAAAATTACTTTCATTTGTTATAGAGCCTCCCCGTAAATGTCAGAGCCGGCTTTATGCTCATCGTTCGTAATCTGGCCGTCCAGAAGATGAATGACGTGGTCGCACATGGTTACGATTCTGGAATCATGGGTTGAAAAAATAAATGTTGTCTGGAGCTCAGGGTCTTTGTTCAGGGTTTTCATGAGCGAAAGAATCTGGCCGCTGTTCTTTGAGTCAAGGTTTGCAGTTGGTTCGTCGGCAAGTATGACGGGGGCTTTGGTTACGAGCGCACGTGCAATGGCTACACGCTGTCTCTGACCGCCCGAAAGCTCGGTTGATTTGTGTTCCTTCCATTCCGTAAGACCGACTTTTTCAATCAGGTATTCTATCCACTCGCGTTTTTGTGCCTTTGAAAAATCATCCACAGGGCTTCTGCCTTCTTTGTTCTTTGGTTTTATCAAAAGCGGGAATTCGATGTTTTCGTAGACGTTGAGAACCGGAATCAGGTTGAATGTCTGGAAGATGAATCCAAGGTGTGAACGGCGGAGACCCGTAATCCTTTTGTCAAGCTTGGAAGGAAGTGATGAGCGGAGTTTTTTCTGCTTTGGATCGGCTGCCCATCTCGTGTTTTTTACCTGTGCGGCATCAAGGTTTATTCCTTCATACACATTGATACCGTCTATGTCTATTGCTCCTCCTGACGGAATGTCTATAAGACCGAGCATGTTCAATATGGTTGACTTTCCAGAACCGGACGGCCCGGAAATAGCCGCAAATTCACCTTTTTCAACTGAAAATGAAACGTCTTTTACGGCAATGACATCCTGTTTTCCCAGCGGATAAACTTTGCTCAAATGTGAAAGTGTAATTACTGACATATTTTCTCCAACTTAAACTTAGGAGCAATATTTATACAGAATGTTGCATAACCCTTACTCCCGGCTCTAGCATAGCAAAGAATCGCGATTATGGGAACCTATAAAAAAAATTCGGGAATTTCGGTTTGCTGTGGTTTTATGCTGAGTCCCTAGCTTTCCTGACAGGGCTTCGGCATGAAATCTATTGATAAATGCAACGCATGAGCGGGTCCCAGTTGACGGCAAAAAGCAAGGTAACCTCCCCCAGGGGCTCCCTCCTTACTTTTTGCCTACGTCCCACTCCTGCGTTGCAAAAGTCCATTGTTCTTGTCATGCCGAAGCCCTGAGATTAAAAAAATTGGTTGTTGTCCATGCGCACCAATGATTCTTATGGAAATGTATTGTTCGTTCATGCAAATTGGTTCCCTTCCAAGTAAAAATTTTCAGGGACTCAGCATCATTTTAAACAAATGTGCGGAACGGCATCTTTTGTAAATATGTCGAGTCCATTGACCTTGGTTTAACAGGCGGAAGCGTGGTGGCCGGAAAGAAAAAAATCTGCACAAACGAAGTGCGGGCATTCGTAGCGTAGCTTCGAACGGGCCCTTTTTCGGGATGGACACACGCTGGGAGCCTGTTATAAACATATTTTGTTGGACTCGACATTTTGGTTCACCAGAATCCGTTCCGCATAGATATATTGGCTTTTATGCTGAGTCCCTAGCTTTCCTGATCCTCTACTTGAAAAAATTACATAAAATGTTAAACTTTTCCTTGGGAGATATAAATGCGCTTTGTAAGTACAAGAAATGGAAAAGATTCTGTGGGATTTAAAGATGCTCTGCTCAGGTGCATGCCTTCTGACGGCGGACTTTATGTTCCTTTTGATACGGAAGATTTGAGGAACTGGATTTTATATGCAGATGAAACCACTTCATTCGCGAACCTTGCCGGAACTTTGACATCGGCTCTTATAAACAAGGAATTCAGCCCTATAATTTGTGAAACTATTGCGACTACGGCATTTGATTTTGAACCGAAAGTAAAGCAGCTTGCTCCGAATCTGTTTGTGCTGGAGCTTTTTCACGGACCGACCGGCACGTTCAAGGATTTCGGGGTTTCATACCTTGCCGCTTCGCTTGAGACCATACTCAGGTACAACGGTGAAAAATCAATATTGCTCGATGTGACCACGGGAAATCTGGGTGCGAGCCTTGCAGTGGCCTTGCGCAATAAAAAACTCGTAAAATCAGTGCTTCTTTATCCTAAGGGCAAAATCTGCGGGCTTGAAGAAAGCGATTTGGCATGGAACGGCGGAAACATATATCCGATTGAAGTTGACGGAACCGAAGCTGATTGCAGGAATATCGTCAGGAAAATCTTTGCTGATCAGGAAAAAGTGAGGAAATATCATCTTACGGTCGCAAACACAGCTAACATCGGTCGTATCCTGCCGCAGACATTTTTCTATACATTTGCTTTCACCAGGATAAAAAAACTTGTGGCCGGTGCAATCTATTATGCAATGAGCGCGGGAAACTACGGCAACCTGATTTCGGGGCTTTATGGTTGGCAGCTCGCATTGCCGGTCAACGGATTTATACTTCCGACCGACAACAACCTGAAACTTGATGCACAGGGCAATGTCCAGATTCTCGACAGCTTCGTTCCCATTGAAAAACGCACTCCGGCTGATCCTGCAGATCCGTCAAATCTGGAAAGAATGGAAAATCTGTTCAAGGAAAACTCTCTTATGCTCAGGAGCTTTGTCTATCCTGCACAGGTTTCAAAAGAAGAAACGGACAACGCCTGCAAAGAATTGTTCATGAAATACAAGTATTTTGCGGATCAGGAAACAAGCGCCGCATATGCTGCATCAAAGCTCCGCGGTGACATAACCGACGATGATGATTCTGCCGTTGTGCTGATTGCAAGGGATTCTCCGTTGAAGGACGTTTCGTTTATACGGAGGAACATAGGTGAAACGCCGGTAATGACTGATAATATAGAAGCAAGCCAGAAACCGTTTGCCATAAACAATCCGATAATCACGCCGGACAACATGGACTACGTGACTACCGTATTGAATTCGCTGAATCTCCAGAGAATTTTCTAAGCTGCCATGCATTGCGGAACATAGGACAAGCAGTCTGTAAAACGATTGTTTTCCTATGCCCCATGCAATGACGGTCTATTCTTTTGCCTTTGATTTTACTGCAGGCTTTTTCTTCGCTGTTTTCTTTTCGGGAATAAGTGCTTCAAGAAAGTTGGCACACTTGTATTCTGCCCTTTCCTTTGCTGCAGAAAGCGTCTTGATCAGGCGGTGAATCTGCTCGCGCTGATTTCTCGGGCTGTACATCGTGATTGCGGCGAATGCATACCAGAGAGTGTCGTCCATTTTTTCCTTGTTGAACCAGCGGACTCCGTTGAAGTCGTTTGCTCCGGTCAAAAGGAATGAATCCGGGCCTT
Source organism: Treponema sp. (assembly GCA_017421145.1). Next base: position 1,630 of record JAFOTA010000007.1, on the reverse strand, counting down.
CGACGAGTATGCGAGCAGTTTCTTCTGTTGACTTTGCAAATCCTGTGGCTCCGAAATTCAGGTCGCGGACTTTCATCATTATGAAGAGGCTCCTGAATATATTGCGGATTTCATTGCCCCTGATTCCTGCCCTGTCAAGAATCTGCGCAAGCTTTCTGTCATATCCCCAGTTCAGGCAGTTTTCTTTTCCTGCGCTTGAAACCATTGCAAAGCAGCAGAGTATTTCCGCAGAATTTTTGTGCATGATCAATCCGTCGTAAACAAGGTTTTCCTGATCCATTTTCAGTGCCGATGCAGAAACCCTGTAGTGCGTTCCTCCTGACACTTCTGCAGAATCAGCTGAAACGCCCTGGGCCGCTGCCATAGTTGAAGAAAGATATTCCATCTGGCGGCAGAATGCAAGATAGCGTTTTTCCGGCGTAGCTTCCGCAGATTTTTTGTTTACCCTTGATTCCTTCTGGGTTCCGGCAGGCTTTGTCTTCAAGGATTTTTCTTTTGCAAGCTCTTTTTCTGCCTTTGCAAGTTCTACGGCACCTGCTGCGAATTTTGCTTCAAGCTCGTAATATGCAATGGCGTTCTTTTTGACTTCCTTGAAAACTTCCTCAAGCTTAGGCTGCTCTATATTCTTGGATTTAAGGACGGCAACAGGAGTAAGAAGGTTCGTGAGCTTTTCGATGACTTCCGGGGAAGCAAATTTTTCAAGCGCGGCATAAAGCTCCTTGTACTTGTATTCCTGCCATGCAACTTCAAGATCAGGAACACCGGAACCGTTCAAAAGTTCGTTGAGCTTTGCGAATTTTCCTTCCGCACCGTCAGTAACCTGATGCACGTCAAGATAAACCTGATATTCAAATCCGTTGAGAGAAACGAACATTCCGTTTTCGATTATGTCATCGCTGGACCTTACATACCAAAGACCGGACTTGTGCTCGCGGAAAATCATGAAATTGTCTTTGCCCTTTGTAAGACCCATGCCCTCTGAAAGCGAACGGCTCATCATCTTTACGTCGCCTTCACCGGAACCTGTCTTGATTGCGTATTCACATGACTGGCGGATCCATCCTGCTGCGCGCTCGTATTTGTTGTTGTAGAAAACGATTGACCTTTCGTTGCCCGCGCTGTTTGAGTATGCGAAAATGTTTTCGTTTACTATGCCCTGGTTCCACACGTCGTAGAAAAGAAAATTCTCAACGCCGGAGAAAAGGTATCGTTTGTGCATGAGCGGGAAGATGTCGTGGCAGTGGCGGTCAACAAGATACTGGTCCGGAGTTTCATCGCGGTACGCCCTTGTGTATTCCATGCCGTATTTTTCTTCAAATCCCTCAATCTGTCCGTGGCCGAACATCGGGAGTCCAGGCATTGTCACCATCAGGGTACAGACACCGAAATACTTGTCTCCCTTTCCGAACTGCGCAACGGCAGTCTCTTCGTCCGGGTTGTTCATAAAGTTCACGAAACGCTTCAAAACCTGCGGGTCGAATTTGATTGTGTTCTTTACTGTGTCGCGGTATTTCTGGTTCTCCTCCTTTTTGAGCATGTTCATAAAGGCCGAGTTGTATACGCGGTGCATTCCGAGGGTGCGGGTGAAATATCCTTCCATCATCCAGAATGCTTCGGCGAGCAAAAGAGT
>JAFOTA010000064.1 GCA_017421145.1 Treponema sp. | reverse complement strand
TCTTGTCTCCCGCTCCCTGCTGCTTAAGCTGGTTTTCGAGGTTTGAAAGCATTCCGCCCGGAACCTGTGAAAGGAGGATCCTTGTATCTGCACCGAGGAACTTTGATTCGAGCGATGCATAATGAGTGCGTACTTCACGGAAATATGCGGCAATTTCCAAAAGTGCCTGGGTGTCAAGCTTTGTGTCAAGGTCGGTATTCTTGAGCATCTCGACTATCGTTTCAGTCGGTGAGTGGCTCGTTCCCATTGCCATGGAAGAAATGGCGGTGTCAAGCACATCAGCACCGGCTTCAGCTGCCTTAAGCTCAGTTGCAACTGAAAGTCCTGTGGTTGAGTGAGTGTGGATTTCAACAGGAAGGTCACATGCATTTTTTACGGCCTTTACCAGATCATAGGCGGCATAAGGCTTCAAAAGTCCTGACATGTCCTTGATACAGATTGAATCGGCACCGAATTCTGCGTATGTCTTTGCAAGCTCCGCATATTTTTCGATTGTATGGAAAGGGGTCACGGCGTATGATATTGCCATCTGTACATGCTTTCCGGTTTTCTTTGCGGCTTTGGTGGCACGCTCAAGGTTTCTTGGATCGTTGCAGGCATCGAAAATCCTGAACACACCGATACCGTTTGCGGCGGCTGTCTCAACGAACTTATCTACCACGTCATCTGCATAATGGCGGTATCCAAGAAGGTTCTGACCGCGCAGAAGCATCATGATCTGGTTGTTCGGAAGAGCGGCATGAAGCTTTCTGAGCCTTTCCCACGGATCTTCGTTCAAAAAGCGGATGCAGCTGTCATATGTGGCTCCACCCCAGCCTTCTACGGCCCAATAGCCGATTTTATCGATCATACCACAGGCAGGAAGCATATCCGCCGTAGTCATACGTGTGGCATGCAATGACTGATGTGCGTCACGCAGCACAAGTTCTGTAATACCAACTTTTGACATATATAAACCCCTTTACGGAACCTCTATTTTTAGAGGAAACTTATTAGATTGCAGCGTTTCAGAGCCTTTTTTACGGACTGAAACCCGGAGGAACCAAAAAACCGTCTCATCCGGCTTAAAGGATCCTTTAATATAGATTTAACGGTGAAAAATCACAGGGACTGCCTTTCTTTTACGGCAGCTGCAATGGCGGCAACGACGGCTCCGTTATCAACTGCGGAAACATCTGCCGGTGCCGAAGCGGGTGCAGGAGAAGATGCCGGTGCCTGTGCGTCCGATTCCTTATCTTTGTCAAGGTGAAGGGCATGGAGTATTCCGTGAAGGAGATACATTGCAAGAATCATAATGACAAGGAAAGAAAAAACGACGGACATTCCCAGCAAAGTTAAAAGGCCGCTCTGGCCAAGCATTTCTGAAATTGTCATAATTCCTCCAAAAAACGGCAAAATAGCCTATGCCATTATAAGGAAAAGAGGAATATTCAGCAAGTGCTTTGAATAAGATTTATATTGAAGAAAACAGCTCGCAGGCATCTATTCCGTTGACGATTTTACCGGAAGGATAGGTTTTCATGAGGTTTGCCCTTCCTTCGACAAGGTGGGTGCTCGTGATACCGTAGCGGATTGAGGCATCTGCTTCCAAAAGCGCGGAAAAATGGTCTGCAAGCCTGACAAGCTTCCCGTCAACCGGATTGTATTCGTCCGAATTGTATTTTTCGTTCAGATCCTCAAAGCTTGTCTCCAATGTCTTTCCGTCCAAAAGTATTCTGTTCGAGAATTCGTCGCTGGTGAAATAAAGTATCTCGTCCTTGTAGAAATCTTCCATGTATGGAATCAAATCCTTGGAAACGATTGCATCCTCTATGTTCTTTACGATTGAAGGAAGACCATGGGTTGCCTGCTTTACCGGCGATATTATGTCCCTTGTGACTGCCTCGGGAAGGTCATGGAAAAGTGCGGAGAAAAAATTGTTGTACACGCGTTTCCGGCACATTTTTACACCGGTTTCATGCATGAAAAGAAGGGTCAGCACGGCAACGAAAAAACAGTGTCCCAGAACGGATGTCTTTGGAACTCTCGGCGTCTGATTCCATCTTGTCTGGAAACGAAGCTGTTCTATGCGCATGAGCAGGTCGAAAGGCTTCTGTTTCGTTATCAAAAGCTGGAGTCCGCGCAGATCAAGGAACGAGTATAGGTCTGCATTGACTTCTTTCCTTATTTTTTCAAGGCGCTCAGGTTCATTGACCATGGAAATCATCTCAAGCTCGCGCAGCGTAGAATATTTGTGCGCCGCCCTGAAAATCCTTGCCGTCACACGGTTGACGCATCCGGCTGTCCTACCGACGTAATCCGTGAACTTTGCAAAAATTCCGTCGTTCGATATCATATCCTTGTACTGGGAAACGACCCATTCGTTGAGCTTCTTGTATTCTTCAGGATATTCCGCATGGATAAGCCTCTGAACCGGGCTTTTTATGTCGCAAAGGGCAATCTTTTTGAGAAGGTCGAAAAGGCCTGCATAGATCATCCATTCCCAATCTACGTCGGCACCGCGGTTTTCCTCGTATTTACCGATTATATACGCCAGCACCATCTTTTCAGCCGCTTTGTCCATTTCCACGAGATCAAACGGACGGACAAGGTCATTCCACCGCTCTATTGAAAATCCTTCGAATATTTTCAGCACAAAGTCTTTTTTCATAGCAACGCCGGCCTTGCAGTTATTTTTTGCTCTGCTTCTGGTCGGTCTCCATCTTGGTTTTCCAGACCTGAGCCTTTTTCTTTATTTCCTCTGCTTCATCGTTTTCACCAAGGCTGATTGCAATGCGCCTGAGTGCAAGAAGGAAGTTGATTGCCATCTGCATGTCCTCTTCGCTGCGTGACATAAGCTCGTATTTGTCGCGGTAGTCCATGGAGCTTTTTTCGATGAGCTGCTTTACAAGGCGCACGTAGAAAACCGTATTGTCGTAGTCCTCACAGCTTGGATCGTAGAAATCCCTTCCGGCAGCCTTCAGGTCAAGAAGGTTCTTCGCAACCGATGCATAGCGCGCACGAAGCTCTACGAAAGACCATTTCCATTTGCTGTTTTCTCCCAGTGCATCGGAAAGAAGCTGGATTACAAGCCCGATCTTGCGTACGAGATAGAATCTCTTGTCAATTTTCATTTCGGAAATCTTTTCAAGCTTTACCGCCTGTTCGCTTGGCATGAGGTCAACGACGTTGGAAACCACCTCCTCAAGGTAGATTATGGCCTTGTATATGATCTTGCGGCCGTCGTTGAGGGCATCGTTGTTTTTCAGTTTCAGGACTTTAAGTGAAAGCGTGTTTATAGAAAGATACAGGGTTGTTATATAAATCATGTCTTCTGCAAGGCCGATTTTCTTGTATTCGGATCCTTCTGGATTTTTCCTGATTTCTTCAAGCGCGGTCTTTTCTTTTTTAAGTTCCTTGTCAATCAAGTCATGTATGGGCTTTGAAAGCTCTAAGAATTCTGCCTTGCGTTCTGTCTGTGCACCAGCCATTACAATCCTCCAAATTTCCTAAGCATGTCGGAAGCATGTTCAAGCGAAGCCGCGGACGTAGCGTCACCTGAGAGCATTCTGGCCACCTCCCTTACCCTTTCGTCTCCTGAAACCGGGAAAACATGGGTTGAAGCAGAACTTCCGTCAACACCTTTTTGAATCTTTATCTGATTATCGGCATAAACAGCTATGCTTGCTAAGTGCGTTATGCATAAAATCTGCTTGTTTGCGGCAAGTTTTTTCATATGCTCGCCGACTGAAACTGCAACTTCCCCTCCGATTCCGGTATCGATCTCGTCAAAGACAAGGGTTCCTGCCATGTCAGCCCCGGAAAGAACGGTTTTCATTGCAAGCATCACGCGGCTAAGCTCTCCTCCTGACGCAATTTTTGCAAGGCTCATAAGCGGTGACCCCGGATTTGCGCTGATCAGGAACTCAATGTCATCCATCCCGTACGGCCCGCATTTCTGTGTCATGAGGCTTCCGGCTTTTTCGGAAAGGTTCACGCGGAAACTTGTGTCTTTCATGCCGAGTTTATGAAGGATCTCTTCTATTGCAGAAGACATTTTTTCCGATGCCGCCTTTCGCTTGTCGCTTATCTGCTTTGCGGCCACATATACTTCCCTTTCTGATTCCGCTATGCTTTTTTCAAGGCTTTCCCTGTCCTGGCTTGAATCAGTAAGCACTGAAAGCTCTTTCTGGGCTTTTTCATAATAGTCCGAAACTTCCGACAAAGGAGCCTTCGATGACGACGCGTACTTTTTTTTGAGCTTGTTGATGAGTTCAAGGCGGTCCTGCACTTCGGCAAGATGCTCCGGGTCGAATACAAGCGTCTGCCTGTAATGCTTGAATTCCTTGCTTATGTCGTCAAGCTCGTAGAATGATGAGCTTATGCGGTTTTCAAGTGACTCAAGTCCTTTGTCCATGGCCGCTGCATGTGAAACCGTATTTCCCAGGCGGTGCAAAACAGAAAGGATTCCAGGCTCCCCACCGGATTCGCTTCCGTCGAATGTACCGCAGATTTCCTCAATGTCGCTGAAAAGCTTTTCATAGGAAGAAAGCCTGTTTTCCTCTTTTTCAAGCTCCTCATCCTCACCCGGTTTAAGCCTTGCCGCATCTATTTCGTCAACGACAAACGAAAGCATGTCTATCCTGTTCCTGCGCTCCGTTTCGTTCGTGTTCAGGTTGTCCAAAAGCTTTCTTTTTTCGACGAGCGAAGAGTATAGCGACGTGAAATTCCTTACTTCGTCAACTATGTCGGCATATATGTCAAGGTAACGCCTGTGCTCCGAGACTTTCATGAGCGACTGCTGTTCATGCTGACCGTGTATATCGACCAGGCAGGAAGCAAAATCAAGCAGATCGGCCTTTGTCACCGGGGTTCCTCCGATCCATGCCGAAGATTTTCCTGAATCCCGAATTACGCGCCGTACAAGTATCCTGTTTTCTTCAGGTTCAATTCCGTGAGCATCAAGCCATTCATAAGCTTCCTTCTGTTCAATAAAAAAAGTTCCGCAGACCTGGGCTTCCGTCGTTCCCGTCCTTATTTGTTCAGTACCGCCTTTTCCGCCCAAAAGAAAAGCCAGGCTCCCGATGAGGATTGATTTTCCGGCACCGGTTTCGCCGCTCAAAACAGTGAATCCTTTTTGAAATTCAACATGCGCGCTGTCAATCAACGCAAAATTCTTTATGTCCAGTTCCTCAAGCACGGGGACCTCCTGCCCAATTCAACTTGCTCTGAAGGGCCGAATAAAATTTATCAAGGGAGCCTCCGAGCAGCCTGACCTTGTAATCGGGTATGCTCAGAAGCACGTCGTCGTTTTCTTCCAGATTGAAATTGATCTGACCGTCCGCCATCAATCCGACCCTTGACCTTGAATCAAGGATCCTTACCGAAAGCATTCCGTCGGCAGAAAAAACAAGAGGCCTTGCGGAAAGGCTGAAAGAGCTTATAGGAGTGAGTACAAGAGCCTTCAGTCCGGGGGAGATTATCGGTCCTCCTGCCGCGGCTGAATATGCAGTGGAACCTGTTGCGGTCGCGACTATTATTCCGTTGGCCTTGAACGGTCCAAGGTTTGAACCGCTGTATGAAACTTCAAGGTTTATAAGCCTTGATGCCGCTTCGCTTGAAATGGTCATGTCATTGAGTCCGTTTGAAGAAAAGACGGTCTTTCCGTTCCTTTCGACCCTGCAGCTGACCATGTACCTTGATATGCTCGGAAGCTTTCCCTCAAGATAATCTTCCAGTGGTTTCTGCCAGTTGTTTTTCTGTATGCTCGCAAGAAAGCCGAATTCACCTAGATTGACTGCAAACACCGGGATTCCTGCAGGAGCACATCCGCGCGAAACGAAAAGAACGGTTCCGTCACCGCCAAGACTGACCGCAAGATCCACGCCGCTGAAAGCAGTTTCAACGCCGTTTTTCAAGGCATCCTGACCGTTGTACGAAAAAACTCCCACATCCCATCCGCGGGAATTCAAAAAGCGGCTTATCTGCTCCGCAATCACGGAAGATTCAGCTTTGAATGAATTGACAACCAGAAGACACTTACTCAATCTCTAATCCTTTTTTTCGGCGGCACAAATTATGAAAATATTTTCATGGAAGCGACGCCAGAATCTTTACGATACGCTCGGCATCTTTTTGTCCAAGACGCGGATACAACGGGAACAGCGCGCACCTCATGAACAGTGAATTCGCACATACGCATCCGGGCGCAAATTCCTCGTTCCTTACATCTATTATGGAACCTGAAAATGCCTTGCTTACCTCCACTCCTTTTTTCTGCGCATACGCCTTTACATCCTTGAAACCGGAGCTTAGGACCAGCGGAAAAGAATAGACCGTAGAACCGGAGCCGCTTGCACGCACGAAAGTCTTATGCCTTCCCGACATAACCGCCCTTGAAAAAAGAGCATAAAGGGACTGCCTTGATTCTTCGTTGCGCTTGAATTCCTTAAGCTCAACCAGAGCAAGGGATGCGTTCATGTCAGGCATAAGGTCGGTTGACGGGGCTGCGTCAGTATATTTTTTCAAAGCCGACCAGTCTTTCCTTGCCGGTGCAAAAAGTACGGCTCCTCCTCCCGCCGTTATTATGTCGCGGTCTTCCATCCCCATTATCGCATAGGATCCGTACATTCCTGAAACGGTTCCCGAAGTATCTTCAGCCGTGCTTCCGTCCTGATTTTCTTCAGCTCCGGACGGCTTTTTCACTTCTGAACCTGTATTTTCCGGGTTTTCATCAGGATAGCGCGCCATGGCTGACTGAGAAACGTCCTCAATAACCGGAACGCCAAGATAAAGATACGGCTTTATTTCCGGGAGAATTCCCATTGATTCGGTCAGGATGAATGCCTTTCCGCCTTTTTGTATGCCTTCCTCGACGTTTTTCACGGGAACAAGGCCTGTCTCCTCTTCCACGTCAAGCACTATGGGCTTGTATCCCAGACGTTCCACGGTTACGATCTGCCATGAAGGTGAAAGTGCACCAAGCATTATGGACGAACCTTTTTCTATTTCGAGGGCTGCAAGTGCATATTCCAGCGCAACCGAAGGGCTTCTCAAAGCAACCGCACCGTCGCACCCGGTTTTTTCCTTAACGAGCTGCACAAGCCTTGTGCTCATTTCGCCGGGACCAATCTTTTCATCGACCATGCAGGTCAAGACGGCTTCCATTTCCTTGCGCCGTATTGTGGAACTGTATGTCTGTATCATCACGTTTTCCTTACAACCGGATGGTTTTTACGAAACAAAAAAGGCCGTCCAAGCGGAATGCCGCCATGATGAAACAGCCTTTTAACCGAACCGTCCGGAGATTTTTGACTTTTTATGCGGATTCACCGCTTTTTTTCAGTGCCGGATCAGGCTCCAGGATCCAGAATCTTCTGAAGCTCGTTCGCGTTGAACATCTTTCTGGTGTCCAGGATTATGAGGTAAGCAGTTTCCTGACGCACCACGCCTTCGATGTATTCGGTTCCGATACCGCTGAGCATCTGTGGCGGAGGCTTTATCTCGCCCTTTTCGACCTGAACGACACGGTTGATCCTGTCGATGATGATTCCGATCTTATTTCCTTCTATGTCAAGGATTATAAAACCGCCCTCGTCTTCTTCATAATCATCGAGATTGTCGGTAGTCTTGCGCTTTTGAATATGGAACCTCTTGTGAAGGTTGATTATAGGAATGATCTCTCCGCGTAGATTTATGATTCCTTCTACATAGTAAGGGGCATTAGGGATAGGTCTTACCGCCTGTACCTTAACGATCTCCTTTACGTCCATGATGTCCACGCCATACAGCTCGTCCCCAAGCTGAAATGTTACCAACTGATACTGACTGCTCTCATCGGCCATAGATGACTCCCAAAACTAGAACTTCCATTGCCGACATATTATAAAAATATCAGCCGGCACTCTCCTTACTATTTTACACCATGAAACGATTCTAGGCAACAACTAAGGTTCTGAATTATGAGAAATAAAGTCCTTCTGCCCGCTTATCAGTCCACAATCACTATGGAAACGGCTTTTACGGTCTTTATTCCCAGCCCTTTCAATATTCCCGCGCATGTGCTGACCGTCGCTCCCGTAGTTATCACGTCATCGACTATAACGGCTTCCGTCGGAACCTCTTTTTCTCCAAGCCCGTTTTTTTTCCTCCATTTTTCAAGCACCGCCCCGTGTTTTTTTGAAAGGCCGTATGATTTTCCGCTTCCTTCGATTCTTTTTTCCCTGTCCAGTTTTTTCTGCTGATCCCTGGAAAACCTCTGCAAAAGCCTGAGCACCGTATATCCATGGCACCTTTCCAAAACCTTGCACACCTCGTCAACCTGATCCCATCCTTTTTCACGGATTTTGCCCCGCCTCGGAGGAACAGGAACTATTACATCCGCATGAACGGATTTAAGCCCTACGTCAAGGACCGACGCAAACAAAGTTGAAAGGCTTCTCCTTCCGTCCATCTTCCATTCGAAAATCAGCTTTTTCATCCAGAGCCTGTACGGAAACATGGGAAGAACCTGATCCACCTGGGAAAACAAATTTTCCGTGCGGCACTTCATGCAGATTTTCAGTTCGCCAAGAAGCTCCTTTCCGCAGACCGAGCACCGCTTTGAAAAATCAGACTCAAAAGCGGACATGCATTCATCAAGGCATTTACGGCACAGAGGAACCGAAACCACCGGCCTTGAACAAGAAATGCAGCTTTCCCTTGCAAACGAATACGAAAGCACCGACCTTATGCATCCTGCGGCAAAATACCCTGCCCTGTAAAATTTTTCCTTCATTACAATATAATATGCGGAGAAAATCAAAAACCGCACTGAAACTGCAATTTTTTTCAAAAATTCCAAGAAAATTCTAGCTCTGGACGCAGGAAAATCCAAAGCAAGGAATTTTCGCTTACTTAATCTTTGTAACTTATCCATAACTCTTGTTGTTTTTTTTCATGGAGTGATGTATCATTAGAGAAGGAATTCTGAGTTTTGGTTTTGCGCCCATATTTACCGGCGCATGGCATACGGCGTTCATTCGGATTTTCAAAGGAGGTGCTTATGAAATTCAGAAAGATATTTTTTACGGTCATATTGACCTCTGTGCTTGTATCAGGTGTTTCAGCTGTGTCAACCATAGATAAGGACAAGGTCTCGGAGGGCATGAACGACTTTGCGTGGAAACTGCTCTTTGCCGTTCCTGAAGCAGCAACCCAGCAGAACGTATGGTCGGACGCATATATCGGAAACTTGTATCCGAGCATATTCCCGCATTTCGGAGTCGGATTCACGCTCGGCGGAACATACCTTGACACCAGCGGATTGAAAAAGGCCGTGGGAGAGCTTTCCGGAAACAAAAATTTCCTCATGGATGCGGTCGGAAACAACGAGATTGCAACAAAAATCATGGAAGGTCTCGGCGGTGATTTTCCCGAAAGCTTCGTTCTTCCTACTGCAACGCTTGACATAAGGCTCGGCGGATTGGTTCTTCCGTTCGACGTTGGTATCTGCGCCATGATGACGAACCCAGCAATCTTCGACATCAAGCTTAGTGAGCCAAGCACAATCATCGGCATGAACCAGGCCATGACGTTCGACCTCCAGGGATTCAAGGGATTCATTGACTACGTTACGCTCGGAGCTGACCTGCGCTACAGATTCTTCGAAGGAAGCACTTTCGTTCCGGTAATATCCATAGGCGGAGGCTACTACTACACCCAGGGAAACTTCAAGATCGGAACTACGGACAGTCGGGAAGTAACGATTGCAGGAAAGACAGGAAACCAGGTCACCGACATGAACATCGGCATAGGATTCCAGACGCACGTTGCATTCGCGCAGATTCAGATATCAAAGGAAATCGGATTTGCAAACCTGTTCCTTGGAGCAAGGGGCGTAATCTCCAACACTACGACTTCATGGGCATGGGATTACAAGACGAAGAACGAAAATCCTGAACTGAGCGCGGCATCCAATGAAGCTCATGATGATGGATGCGTCACTGCAAACGGCATAGACGAAAGCTTCCATGACGGAGTATGGGACATGACGAAGATTCAGCCGCAGATTTTCGCCGGTGTGGGATTCAACGCATGGAAATTCCAGTTTACGCTCGGTGCATGCGCTGATGTCAGAAGCTTCTTTGACCCCCAGTACAATATCATGTGGAGCGGATATTTCTCAACCCACTTCAAGCTTTAGGATAAATGCAATGATGCCGCAAAGCAAGTTTTTCCTCTGAGGATTTGCCCTGCGGCATTGTCGCAAACAGAGCCAGCTCTGTTCATAATGAGTCTTCATGCTTTTATGGAAATTGATTCAGCAATCTGCTTTACTTGATCCAACGGAAGTCCGATGCATTCTGATATAGTTTCTATGGGTATTCCTTTTCGAAGAAAATTTTCCGCAGACTCCAGGGCTTTTTGTTTTGCTCCCTCTTTATCGACATATTTAATAAGCATTTCTAATTCTGATGTAGTCAAATTTAGCTCGGTGGTTCCATACTGAGCCTTTGTGTCATTAAAACTCATTCCTTCTGTCCGTGGGATTTCTGCAAAATCGCCATTTCTCAATCAGCTTTTATCTCGTTCTTCTAAAATTTCCGTATTGATTCTTCAGCACGCCGTTTTCAAAAACTGATGGCCATCAAAAGGGAGCTGGTCATTCCAAAGAGTCCTCCTTCCAGCTTGAACGAAAGACCGGATTTACTTCCGCCCCAGAACTGAGGCAAAATGCGTTATTTCAAAAAATCGGTGATGACCTTTATTATATCGCTCAGAGGATTGTACATGCGCCTTGTCATCGGGACCGACGTTGTGAAAATCTTTCCGTAGCGTTTTTCCACTATCCTTCTGTCCAAAACAACCACGGCTCCCCTGTCATCGGATCTTCTTATAAGCCTCCCGAATCCCTGCCTGAATTTTATGACTGCCTGCGGCACGCTCAGCTCCATGAATGCAGATCCGCCTTTTTTTTCAACCGCTTCAGACCGTGCGGCAAAAACAGGATCGTTCGGTACTGCAAACGGAAGCTTTACGACTATCACCTGGCTTAGGCTTTCTCCTGGAACGTCAACCCCTTCCCAGAAGCTGTCAGTTGCAAAAAGCACGCTGTCTTTGTTTTCCCTGAACCGTTCAAGCAGCCTGAACCTGTCGTCATCACCCTGCTTGTATACGTCTATTCCCTCTTTCAAAAGATTCGGGCAGACCGAATTGTATGCGTGGCGCAATGAATCATATGACGTGAATAGAACCAGCGTCCTTCCTCCTGCTGCAATGGTAAGGTCAAGCACGGCAGATTCGACGAAATCCTGATAGTTCATGGAATCCGGGAAAGGAGCGTCTTTTGGAACCGCAAAGAGCGCGTTGGTTCTGTATGGAAACGGCGATTCAAAAACCTGTGCCGAAACCCTGTCCTCTTCCACGAACGAAACACCGGTACGGCGCATCCAATAGAAAAAAGAATCCCCTGTTCTGAGGGTTGCGCTTGTACATACGACCGAACTCATCGGCTCGAAAACACCCATGTTCATAAGAGGTGCTATGTCAAGCGGCGTCTGCACGAACTGAACGTAAAAAGAAGGTTCATCTCCGGATTTTTTTGCCTGCATCCTTATTTTCTGCATCCAGAAAACAGTGTCATCATGCTCGTCCCATTCGCAGAAATTCTTGCAAAGAACCACAAGATCATCAAGCCTTCCCAAGATCGCCCGGCATTCAAAATAAGACGGAACGTCCTTGTCATCATCGTCCACTCCGTCAAGCACTTCCCTGACCAAAGACGCGAATTCACCGAGTGAAATTTTAAGGCGTTCGATTGAGCCAAGCACCGGTTCAAGACCCGCCGCAGTCAATGCATGGAGCCTTGTGCTGAAATCGTTTCCCATGCAGTCCATGGCAATCTGGTCAAGCGCAAAAAGGCAGTCCTTTACCGAATTGAGCTTTGAAAGGGCTTGGTCGAAAACATCTTCCGACTTGGACACCGCGCTCACCTGAATCAAAAAGCCTGCCGCAGATCCCTTGTACGAGCGGAAAAGAAGGTTTAGCTGCTTAAGAACCTTGAACTTGCTGATTGTCTCGCTGAAAAAACTTGTCGCGCTGTCTTCTATTCCGTGCGCTTCGTCAAAAACTATCCTTCTATACGGCGGAAGAACGGCTGTGTCGTCATATCCTACTCCGTTCATGCGGCTTTCTATATCTGCAAAAAGGAGATGGTGGTTCACGACTATGATGTTTGCATCGCTAGCCTCTTTCCTTACTTTCATGACAAAGCATTTGTCCCTGTGCGGGCATCTTGCACCCATGCATGCATCGCTTTCCGAATTCACCCTTGTCCAGACGGAATCAGGAGGCATGAATGAAATGTCGGAGCGGCTTCCGGTGGATGTGTTTTCAGCCCATGAATCTATCCGCCCAAGGATTTCCTTGTCCGCAAAAAACATGTCTTCCTCGGCTTCTGCAACCGCATCATCAAGACGACGCATGCACAGATAGTTCTGCCTACCTTTCAAAAGGACTGCCTTGACTTTCTGTCCGATTATTTTCGAAGCGGCAGGGATGTCCTTTTCCGCAAGCTGCTGCTGCAAATTGATCGTTCCGGTGGAAATGACGACCCTTTCATGGTTTTTTATTGCCCAGAGCATCGACGGAATCAGGTATGCATAGCTTTTTCCGACTCCGGTTCCAGCCTCGAACACACCGATTTTTCCTCCGTTGAATGCATTCACTATGTTTTTCAAAAGATCTATCTGGCTCGGGCGCTCTTCATACATAGGGCTTTTTTTTGCAAGCGGGCCTTCGGATGAAAGATAGAATGCGGCTTCACTGTCATCAAGCGGAGAAAGCACTTTGGGCTGTACAGGCTCCACTATCACATACACGTCAGAAACCTGGTTGTCCACGATGTATGAGCCTATTCCCATTTCCATGTAGCGTCCGGCAACGTCAAGGTCGGCATTGCTCGGTTCAAGTTTCCCCGACGGATGATTGTGTATCACGACGTGTCCTGCACCGGTCTGGTCTTCGTCAATCTCCCTGCGTGCAAGATTGTCATTCACAAGTACCATGCCTGAATTTCCCCGTGACCCGGTTTTTATGCTGATTACACGGAAATCTGCATTTATCGAGCCTATCCAAAAAACTTCGTTTCCCCCGGCTTCGGCAATATCGCGCTGCATGGCCGTAATGATCGATTGTGAAAATCTTTTGTGAATGTCCATAGCCTACATTCTATAAATTTTAGCGGCATATTACAACAGAGGATTTTTATAAGCAGAACCATCCAGCAGAAAATGTTACACAGGTTGACAAAGAGATGCTTAAGTCTAAAATGTCATTTTATGGGTGAAAGAAACAAGTATACGGAGGCCGTCGTCCTTACGGTCAGGGAACAGGGGGAAAACAACAGAAGCGTGTGTGCGGTCTCGCCGGAAACGGGCATTTTTTACGCAACCCTTTACGGAGGCCCGAAAAGCAAGATGAAATCCTTGGTGCAGCCGTTCAATTCAGGCATTATGTTCATTTACGACGACGAAAACAGGAAGCTTAAAAAAATATCCGATTTCGACGTGAAGAATTTCCATGCATCGCTCAAGGAAAGTCTCTACAAGATGTGGGCTGCAAACCTGGCGGCTGAAATACTGATGAAAACAAAATGCGCAGGTGATGACAGGGCTGCATATATGCTTCTCAAAGCATTCATCGACGGTCTGGATGCAGTTGACGAAACTTCTGCACGTGCGGCGACGGTCCGTTTTTTGTGGCGGTATCTTTCGCTTCTCGGAGTCCAGCCGGACACTGAATCATGCATATCATGCTCGCAGAATCTTCCGTATGCAGGGGAAAATTCATTGTCGTTCTATTCTCCGGCATCAAACGGATTTTTGTGCAGGGAATGTGCAGGAAAACCCAAGGACGGATTAACGCTTTCGGTCACCGGGGAAGCACTGCATTATCTGAATGCAATCAGCACGCAGACTCCCGGATCAGTAAGGCGGCTCCCCCTTTCTGCAGAATCATGCGACAACCTGAGGCGCATAACCTTTTATCTGATCGAACAGGCAGCAGGAACAAGGCTTCTTTCATTGAAAAGCGGAGCTTCCATCCTTTAATTCAGCGTTTCCCTAGTCATTCAAAAAAGCGAAATCATTGGTAAAGAAAATCGGATCCACTGCGTAACCGTTCAAGCGCATCTCCCAGTGAAGGTGTGGTCCGGTGGCAAGTCCGGTCGCTCCGCTTTTTCCTATCTCGTCGCCGACTTTCACGATGTCCCCTTCCTTGCACTTTAGTTCGCTCATGTGATAGTAAAGGCTGTAAAGTCCCGGAAGATGTTCGATTACAACGCTGTACCCCGTGGAAATTCTCCAGGCGGCAAGAACAACCTTTCCTGCGGCACATGCTTTGACCGAGCTACCAGTCGGGATGCCGTAGTCGTTTCCGTAATGCTCGCTTGTGGAGCTTCCACCAGTGCTGTATGCATAAACACGGCGGTCCCCGAAATATGACGTGAATCTTTTTGATTCGGTCGGAGGAGTAAATGCCGCTGCCTGATACACCGCATCAGAATTGATTTTCCAGATTATTTCCGCAAGCTTGTCCGACTGCTGCTTTTTCTCCTTTGATGTGTTCGTTACTATGCTTGTGTTTGACTGATTCAGGGCTATTGTTTCACTTTCGAATTTCTTGTCCTTAAGCTTGAAGGGAAGATCTATCCCAGCGTTCGGTTTTCCGGCTGCGGTATACGAAACGTTCAGATGGAAGCTCACTTCCGGCGTCCACCATGTTGAAAGCGGTATTCCTGCAAGAAGCGAATTCTTTCCGCCGGTTTTTTCAAGGCTGTAGAACGCAGCTTTTCTGGATGCTTTTCCGTTTACATAGAGAGTCAGAAGCCCCTTATCCTTTCCGTCTGGTACAGGTGCATTCACTTCAAGACGGACGAACACGGCATCACCGGGGCATGCAGTGTCGTTGTAATGGATCTTTATGTCGTAACCTTTTTCCGTGTAGGATTGCGTCGCGGCAAAAAGACCTGCACAACCAAGCGATAGAATCAGCAGCAATGGAATTTTCTTAAAAAACATAACGTCTCCTCCAATTTTATATCAGGCTTTTTTGGACTGCCTCATGTCCTTCAATACAATCTGCGGTGTTTCCATTCCGTTGAAAACGTTTCTTTCCACATGGAAAAGTATGTCCACGGAATCTCCTATGTTGAAGTCACGCCTGAACCTTTCGCCCTCATTCCAGAAAAGGCACGGCCACTTGTACTTTCCCGGATTCACGATAATCTTCAGGTGGGTCTTTTCACCTTTTCCCATCACCATCGCGTCGGACACGGGAAGATTTTTTGCCATGAAAAGCAGCTGCTGGTTTGATTCACCGAACGGCTCGAATATGTCCTCTATGTCCAGAAGATGCGGCGTCATGTATTCGCACGGTATCTCGGCATCAACGGAATATTCCCCGGACGAAGGCTTTTCAAGATCAAGCGACTTAGATATTTCAAGGATCCTGCTCTTGAACTGGTCAAGGTTTTCTTTTTTCAGGCTGAATCCTGCCGCTGCATCGTGACCTCCGTAGCTTATGAAAAGATCTTTCATGGAATCCAGGAATTCAGTCGCCTTTATCCCCCTGCACGTGCGCATGGAGCCGATGACTACTTCACCAGAAACGGTCGCAACGACAGCAGGAACGTCATAGATTCCGACAAGCCTTCCCGCTATTATTCCGCAAACACCGCGGTTTATCCTGTCATCAAGAACCACGCAGAGATTGCCCGAATGAAGGTCAACGGATGCCTTTGCCTGTATCGCGCAGAAATTCATTCCGTCGGCACAAAGCTGCTTTCTCTGCACGTTGAGCCTGTTGATTTCATCAGCCACGGCTTCCCTTCTGGCACCGTCTTTGGAAATGAAAAGTTCAGCCGCCAAATCAGAACGTCCGAGCCTTCCTGCAGCATTCAGGTTGGCCACTATTATCCAGCTTAGGTCAGTGGAAGTAACCCTTTTTCCCAGCAGATTGACCTTCGACATTAGTTCCAAAAGACCCGGTCTTATGCGTCCTGCATTTATGGAAGAAAGCGCACGGCTCACGAAAATCCTGTTTTCATCCTGCATGGGCATTATGTCTGCAAGGGCTGCAAGTGCAACAAGCTCCAGATCCATTTCCTCTCTCTTTACAAAATCCGGAAACTGCCTTTTGTTACATTCTTTGACGTAAGAAACGTATATATTGTAAAAACCGCCTATTTCGGTCGGCTCATGATTCCCGTAGAGAGCGATCTTGGAAAGCATCTTCACGTCCCTGAGAGGAAGCCCTGCAATTTTAGGCATCATCTTCGCGACTTCAGGCCTTATGTCAAGGCAGTTGAATTCCACCCCGGAACCGAACGTTTCAAGAAGCAGCCCCAGCACGTATGATGAGTCCCAGACAAGTATCTGCTGCCCCTGGAGATATGACGGGATCCATGTGTCCATTATGCGCACCTCACCCGGCTTTATGACGTCAACCTTTCTGTCAACCGGAACAAGGTTCCTCAGCTTCAGGCATTCGACGACAGTGCCTTCATCGCTTTCCCTTGCGTTCAAAAGGCAGACTTCCTGCTTGTACCAAGGGCTTTTGCTGAATCTTACGGCTGAAACGGTCTTGAACACCACCGCGGCTCCCGATATGTCCTGAAAAGGATAGCCTGAATCAGAAAGCTTAGGATCGATTATGACCGCATGTTCAGGAAGCGCATCCGGGCAGTTGTGATGGTCAAGCACTATGACGTCCATTCCCAGCTCCGATGCATGTGCGATTTCGGCATTGTTTGAGATTCCGCAGTCAACGGTTATTATGAGCGATCCGTATTCCTTTGAAAAATCATCCACGGCGGACATCGTAAGGCCATATGCGTCATCACCGACAGGAAGCCTGTATGAAACGTCTATCCCAAGCTCCTTGAGGCAGTCATAGAGGATGGTCGTAGCGGTCACCCCGTCAACGTCACGGTCACCGAAAATCAGCACTTTTTCGTTCTCTTCCTGTGCCTGAAGTATACGGTCAACCGCATCTTCCATTGCAGAAAATGAAAAGGGGCTGTGCTGGAACCTCATGTCAGTTTCCATGAAATACAGGATCTGCTTTCCGTCCGTAATTCCCCTGCGTGCGAATATGCTTGCAACCAGAGGCTCCATCTTGTATTTTGAAACCAAGGAAGCCACGGTTTCTTTTTCAATCTGTTTTTTATTCCAGTCCGGCAATGTAGTTTCCTTTATTAAAAATTTAAGTCATGCTGCACTAAGCAATAGTTTTAATCTATAGGAACCGCTAAAAGAAAAAGTTTTAGAGGCTCTCTATAATAATATTCAATAAAAATCAGTTTTGTAAAAAAATCTGCTCATCTGCCAAGCAATGCAAGGAATTCTTTTTCGTTGATCACGGGAATTCCAAGTTCCGCCGCCTTGACGTTTTTTGCAGAGCCGCTTGACACATCGTTCGTGACAAGATATGAAAGCCCCTTGACCACGGAAGATTTCACGGATCCGCCGTTTTCCTTGACAAGATTCTGAGCGTCCGCACGTTTCATTTCGGTAAGCTCGCCCGTAAAGCAGAAGGATTTTCCTTCAAGTATTCCGCCTGTTTCGTTTTTCAGGATTATGGTTCCGTTTTTGACGAGAGCTTCCATTTCCTGCCTGTTTTCGCCCAGCCCCTTGACCAGAGTTTCCGCCATGATTTCAGCGAAGCCGTATACCGACGCAATCTGATCCTTTCCGGCTGAAAGAAGCTTTTCAAGGGTGTTGTATCCGGCCTGAACAAGCTTGTCAACAACGGTCTCACCGATTCCCTCGATGTCGAACCCGGCTATGAATTTTGAAAGCGAAACGTTTCTGTGCGCCTGTATCGATGCAAAGACTTTCTGAGCGCCGAGAGATTTTTTTTCCTGCTGTATGCTTTCTTCGTTCAAAAAATAAGGCACGAGCGTCTTTTCGTCAAGAGAGTAGAGGTCGCTTATTGATTTTACGTCGCCTTTTTTGAAAAGTGCCGTGACCAAAGTTTCACCCAGATCCCTTATGTCCAGAACGGCCGTCCATTTCAAAAGCTGATGCAGGATTTTTTTCGGGCATGTGCGGTTCGGGCAATAGAGCCTCGTTCCTTCGTCAACCAGGGAAGATCCGCATACGGAGCATTTTTCAGGCTGCACGATTTCCGAAAGATTTTCAGTGTCGCCGTCAGGAATGAAGGAGCTTTCGATTTTCGGTATGATTTCTCCGCGCTTTACCACGACCACATGGCTTCCTATTTTCAGTCCGAGCGATCTGATTATGTTCGGGTTTGCAAGGCTTGCCCTCTGTACCGTAGTTCCGTTCAGGTCAACGGGATCAAAAACGGCTACCGGCGTATAAGTGGCTCCGGTTTCGTTCCATTCCACCGACCTTACGACTGAAACCGCTTCCTCAAGGCTGAATTTGAATGCAATCTGCCTGTCCGGTCTGTCACGGCTTGCATCGGCATGGTCAACTTTTCTTTCTTTGACAACAAGCCCGTCGATGTCATAGTCAAGTTCTTTCCTCATCTCCATGATTTTTGAACGGTATTCTATGACTTCTTCAGGAGATCCAGCCACATGGAGGACGACAGGTGAAAATCCGTTTTTTTCAAGCCACCTGAGCTTGTCCTCTTCGTCTGTAAAAGGCTGATTTCCGTCCGTTGCCCACACGTCATAGGCTATGAACGAAAGATATTCGCTTCCTGATCCGTCCTTGCGCTTCATGAGTCCGTTTGCTGCATTGCGGCAGTTTGCCTTTGATGAAAAAAGCTCTTTGTGGACTTTGTGCGTCATTATGACTTCGCCGCGCACTCCCCCGGTAAAATCAGACGGGAGATTTTTCATGACACCCTGCATCTTCACTGCATTTGCGGTTATTTCGTCTCCGATGCTTCCGTCACCGCGCGTAACTGCATGCAAAAGCTTTCCGTCAGAATACTGAAGCTCCAGGCTCGCACCGTCAAGCTTGAATTCAACCAGATATTCAGGATAATCATGGTTTTTGCACCAGCTGAGGAACTGCTCCGGGTCAGCTGCTTTTTCCTGGCTTCCCATGGGCATCACGTGCGCAAGTTTTGTGAAATTTCCCGAATCCGATCCGACTTTGTGGAGTATTGCGTTTCCCGGATCAAGGGATTTAAGCTCATCCCAGAGACGGTCGAATTCAGAATCCTCTATCTCGGCTTCACCGTTGTAATAGGAATCCTGATATTTTTTTATGAGCCTTTCAAGCTCCGCGATCCTGATTTTTTTGTCGCTGAGGCTTTGGGCTTCATCTATATCAAAAAGATCCATTTTAGTCCTCAATTTTTTCAAATATCAGCTCGAAGATTTCCCTGCCGGCATCGATTCCCTTCTGCTCGAATTTTGTCCTCGGCCTCCATTCCTGATGCGGTGCAAATCCGTCATAGCGGTTTTTAAGCCCCTCAGTTGCAGAAAGCTCTTCAAGCGCCTGTTCAGCATAATCCTGGATGTCGGTTGCAAAATAGATGTATCCGCCTGGAGTGAGCTTTTGTTCAAGAAGGTTCGTCCTGGGTCTCTGCATCATGCGCCGTTTGTGGTGCTTTTTTTTCGGCCATGGATCCGGGAAAAACACGTGGAATCCTTCTACGGAATCATCCGGGACCATCGTTTCAAGGACTTCCAATGCATCATGCTCCATGATATATATGTTCCTGAGCGAGCGTTTCTTTATTTCACCAAGAAGACGTCCCACGCCCGGCTTATGCACTTCAAGGCCTAGGTAGTTCAAATCAGGATGGGATGAAGCTATCTCTGCGGTTGCCTGACCCATGCCGAAACCTATTTCCACTACAACTGGATTGGTGTTGTTGAAAATTTCCGTGTAATTCAACGTCTTGTGCTCGAACGGCAGGCAGAAAACCGGACTAAGCTCCGAATAGCAGCGTCTTTCGTTGTCCGTCATGCGTCCTGCCCTTATGACGAATGTCTTTATCGGTCTGTAATGATTGTTCGATTCATCCGATGACGAAGGACCGTCCTGTGAATCACCTTCGCTGATTGTTTCCGTGATGTTCGCAATGTCGCTCAATATTTTCCCCTTTGTTTTACTAAAAATCTTTAGGCGGAAGCATGCAGACTACAGCACCGCCATTAATTTTGTAGCATAACCGAATTTTTTGAGCAAGTCCATAGCTGTTCTTGATATCGCCGTCAGTGATCCAGTTTTCAGCGCGCGGGCCGAAGAAAATGAGATCCCCGTCCTTGTCGTAGAGTGCAATGACTTCTTCCATGTTTTTAACTGATGATTTCAAAAGGTCGGCCGTGGTTGAAGAAAGAGACTCCGGGTATGAAATCGTGAATTTGAAGCTGACTTCATCTCCGTTCATGTCAGTGTAGTACAAAGCATATTTACCCTGGGGAAAAACGGATCCTGTAGCCGGAACGAAATTCGTATAGCCGGCCCAGACAGATTTATCGCTTTCACCGACCCTGCGCGGATTGTTGCACACCCATTCAAGCCCCGACTCCTCGTGCAGTATCCTTATCCTTTCAGCCTTGCGCTCATCTGATGACGTCTGTACGAACGCCGAGAGCCTCATCATAGGAAGCGAAGTGTCAGTGGGATAGTCAAGGATCAGAGTGCTCTGGATGTCCACGATCTCCAGGTCAACGTTTGAGCATGCCGGAAATGAAAAAAGACAGACCAAAACCAGAAGGATTGATGAGAAAGACATAATACGGGCCTTCCCCCCCCATCCAGTTAAAAATCTGTCCATAAACCACCTAGAAATTGAATTTAAGCGTTATAACCGTCAGATCGCTTGAAGTGAACTGGTTGACCAATGACTCGAACTTGACGTTGACTTTCTTGCATGCATCGTCAAGATACGAAAGGTAATAGAGTCCGAGATCCGTGCCTTCCTGTCCTTCAGGCATCTGGCGGTAAAAATCGATCAGCGAACGCTTGTTGAGGTCCGCCGACATCTTGCTTTCTATGTTTTCCTTTACTTCCTGGAATTCATCGTCCTTGTTGTAGAGCGTTATGTTGAGGCTTCCCTGTTTTCCGATTGCCGTGGAACCGCCGCCGATTTTCCATGAAATGAAAACCACCTCATGCTTCCTTACGAGTTCCTTGATTATTTTCTGACGTATTTCCGGGTCATAGATCAGCGAGTCGGAATTGTCAATTCCCTGATACAGTGCGCGTGCTTCCTTACGCATGTTCGTGTTTTCGCTGTTCAGCGCAAGTTCCATGACCATGACTGAAATGTATTCCGCAACCTTGGATTTGTCCATGTAGCTTGCAAGAAGCCTGCGGATTACGCTCAGCACCTGTGAAAATCCGTCGGTCTTGTAGAATTTCGTGATTATGTACCAGTTCATGAGGCTCAGGCGGTTGAGGAATTTTTCGGTCATAAGGAGATAGATGTTTTTTTCTTCCGGCGTGTATTCCTTGTTTGCCATGATGGATTTCCACACCGGGTCAAGTATGGTCTGGCGGCTTGACTGTATGATGTTGTCCTTAAGCGCAAGCGTGCTCCTGAGCTGCTTTTCAGGAATCCTTGTCTTTTCGTCGATCAGATGGCCTGGATTCGCCCTGTTGTAATGGCGCACGCAGTCACACTGGATGAGGGATGAGAAAATCTCCCTGTCGAACTGCTTGTAAAGAATCGAATATACGATTACCTTCGAGAGATCCATTATCTCCTGGCGGTGGGAAACGAATTCTGACATTGAGATTTCAAGTTTTGAGACATAATCCACAAGGATCATGTTCTGCAGGGACATAGGAGAAAAATGATCCATGCTGATACCGTATTCTTCCTGGTTATCTGCAAGGCGGAAACGTAAAAGCTTTTTTTTGTGCGTAATAAGGTGAGAAGCCCCGTCTTCCGTGAGGACAACCTTAAGCGGAAGATCAAGATAAAATTTTTTTCCTGTTGCAGACATTCTAAGAAATCTCCTTGTGCCACTGCAAGGCTATTGCAATGACTCCTTCAAAACTCTACAATAATTATATATGAAAACTGCTCAGTTGAAAAGTACCATTCTTTCCATTGCCATATTATTCCTGAGTGCGTTCTCTTATGCCCAGCCGAACCTGACGGAGAAGAATTCCGTGATTGGAGTCGAACTGAGCGAAGCGGTGTGCACCTTTTTCGAAGGGAAAGGATATGCAATAGAACGGCAGGATCTGCTTCCATCTGATTCCACAAGTTTTCCTCAGAACCTAATCATCTATCTATCGGCAGAAAACGGTTCCGGCTCCAATAAAAATTGGAATGATTCGCAGATAGACACCATAATATTTGATTTTACCCAGGAATTTGCTTTTGAAAACCTTGAAAATTTATATAGATTCACTGAAAATTTAAAGGATTCGGCACTCTCATACACGGCGGTCATTCTTTTTACCGCAAACGATTCCCTCAACCTGATTCCGGGCATAGGAAACGATGCCGAAAAGCATCCCAACGGAACCCAGGCATATACCGAAAGGCTCGGCTATGACGACAAATGCGCCGCCGTCGTTATTTCAGGCAAAACCAGGGGAATCACCATTACACCAGGCTCAGGGACGAACGTGGCTCCTCTTTGGCTTGTCAGGACGCTGCATAAAAATCTTTCGTCGGAAAAAGAAAGCGCAGAACTTCCTCCTTGGTTCCAGCTTCTTTATTCACACGGGCTTGCTCCGGAAAACGAAAGGACAGCTGCATTCATGGAAAAGGGGATCCCGGCCGCCGGAATATCAATTGCAAACGAAAGCGCCGACCTGGACATGCTTTTGGATGCCGCAAGGGAACTTTCATTGCTTCATAAGGAAAACTGGGACAAAAACTATCTTTACATAAAAATCGGTGAAAAAGACATTTGGATCCCGGAGGCAGTTTCAATAACGCTGCTTATGATAGTCATAACGGCGGTTCTTTTGATCGGTTGCTTTACAGGAATCCTGCACAGCCCAAGGACGATCGCACTCAGAAAAGACATAGCTCGCTCATGGTTCGTATATCCCGTGATAGTGATTCTGGTCACCCTGCTCCTTCATCTGGCACAGGCCATTTTTTCATCGCTTGCAGAATCAAACCCGCTGCTTCTCATAAGCTTCAAGCTGTTCACCGCTTTCATAGTAGTATTCCTTGTATTCATCCTGCAGATCAGCTTCGACATAAGGATTTCGCTCAGGGCATGCGGATTTCTCATGGTCACTTCCGCAACGTTCAACATATTTGTTTTTTCAGGCGTGAACATAGTGCTTATGTATCTTTTCGTACTGGAACTTGCGGTAGTATCCGTTTCGGAAAAGCTCAAGAGCACACCGGCTTTGATAGCGTCTTTCCTTTTGACCATGGTTCCTGTGCTGGCACTCGTCATAAGCATAACGGGAAGCACCACCGGAGAAAAAGTTTCGGATTTCGTCATTTTTTCGTGGCCGCAGGATTTTCTTTTTGCACTCCTCATGTTCCCGACCATGATGCAGCTTGAAAGAATCTTCATTTCTACGGATCTGCTTTCGCCGAACAAAAAGCTAAGGAGAAGGAATTACGTAATAACGGCCCTGATTTCGGAGATCATACTGATTGCGCTTCTCTGGAGCATATACGGAT